>NZ_CAJQZK010000068.1:0-53159 GCF_907164655.1 Acidocella sp. C78 | reverse complement strand
TACGCGCTCGATCTCGATCCGGTCGAGGCCTAAGGGCCTCGCCCTTTTTTTCCTTGGGCCTAAGGGCCTCGCCCTTTTCTCCTTGGGCCTAAGGGCCTCGCCCTTTTTCTCCTTGGGCCTAAGGGCCTCGCTCTTTTCTCCTTGGGCCTGACCTGCCATCCCTTCGCCCGCGTCCACCCTGAGGCCGGCCCGGCGCCCTTCCCGATCCCGCCGGATCGGATATTGTGCGCGGCCTTCCGATGCCCGGCCCCACCCGACAGGACACGATGATGGACCACGCCAACGCCACCTTCCTCACCGCGGCCGATCTCACCCTCGCCGCCCTCGCCTTCGTCTCGGGCAGCGCGGACATCTTCGCCTTCCTGAAATTCCATGACGTCTTCACCTCGGCGATGACCGGCAATACCGCCCTGCTCGGCCTCGCCCTCGGCCAGGGGCACATCCTCGCCGCCCAGCGCTCGCTCGCCGCCCTGTTCGGCTTCTGCTGCGGCAGCATCGCCGGCACCATCGCCAACGAGGCCGCCGCCCGCCACAACCGCGCCCGCCGCCTCCGCCTGCTGATCGGCGCCGAGGCCACCTGCCTCGCTTTGGTGCTGGTCCTCTGGGCCATCACCCGCCACCCGGTCTATGGCCCGCTGCTCTATGTCATGATCCTCACCGGCGCCTTCGCCATGGCCTGCAAAGCATCGCGGCGCGGGAAATCAACATCCCCGGCATCAACACCGTCGTCGTCACCAACACCCTCACTTTGGTGATGAGCGCGGTCGGCGCCGCGCTGCGCCGCTCGCTGCGGCAGGGCAGGGCGGATGTCTCGCCCTTCACCCCGGTCGTGCTGCGCCAGTCCGGCATGCTCGGCATCTATCTCGGCGGCGCCGCCCTCTCCGGCCTGCTCGCCGAAACCCTGCCCTCCCTCATCGCCATCCCGGCCCTCGCCGCCGTGCTCCTCGCCCTCGTCACCGCCAGAAGCTTCCGCGACAAGCCGCGCCAGAGCATCATCCGATCAGATGGAATCATCTGATCGGATAAAGATGCTCTGTTTCTCAATGTGATGCTCTAGATTTTACCGGTCACTCCCGGATCAGCCTGAAGAAATACGGCTGCTCCATGCCCTTGAAGTCCATCCACCCCATCACCCGGTCGTCGTCGATCCGGGCGAACACGTCGTTGATCGGCTTCGCGTCGTAAAGCATCGCCGCGTGCAGCCGGCCGCGGAACAGAATGCTGCGCAGCCGCGCCCGGTGCCGCCGTGTCGCGAGCAACGGCCCGGCCAGCGGAAACACCGCCCGCAGGATCGCGTCGCGGAACGGCATCGCCGTCGTCGCCCGGATCGCCAGCAGCGCCGGGTTCACGCAATAGAGCCCGCCGCCGAGGCCGCGATGCACCAGCGGATGCACCGCATCCGGCCCGTCGAACTTCTTCCCGTGCCAGCGCGTCGCCTCCAGCATCCCGTCCATCGCGTGCCCGGTGCGTATGCCCTCGCCCGCCAGCGCCCGGTCATCATCTCCGCCGGCGCCGGTTCCAGCCGGTCGAACAGCGCCACCGCCGCCGCCGTGGTCATCTCCGTCGCGTGGCGGCGGTCGCCGCCGCCGCCTCCCTCTCCGTCAGCTGCGTCATCGTCCACCCTCCCTGTGAGCGCCCTCCGATCCATCCGGATCGGACATTGTGCTCCATGATATTGATCGATGGCGCATCTTCACCCGATCAGATGGAGCCATCCGAGCGGATGACGCTCTGAAGCCGCACCGTTGATTGCCGTCACTCTCGCCAGTTTCGAAAGACTTTTCCAGTTATTTGAACGCGACGTTTCGATGACGCCCCTCTCGCCACCCGCCACCCGCCACCCGCCACCCGCCACCGGCGCGAAACGCCTTGCCCACCCCCGGATGTTTGTGGTTCAAACATCACCATGACTGAAAATGACGAAATCGCCCGCCGTCTGGCCCGCATCCTCGCCGGGCTGACCGCGCTTGTCGCCGCAACCGGCCTTGCCGCCGCGCTCGCCGCAGGCAGGGCGTAAGCCGCGCTTGCCGCAGGCTGGGCGTAAGCCGCGCTCGCCGCAGGCTGGGCGTAAGCCGCGCTCGCCGCAGGCAGGGCGTAAGCCGCGCTTGCCGCAGGCTGGGCGTAAGCCGCGCTCGCCGCAGGCTGGGCGTAAGCCGCGCTCGCCGCATACGCGGCGGGACTTCTGTTTGCCGCAGGCGCGGCGGGACGGGACGGTCTGGCCGGGGCGCGGGCGGCGGCGGCGAAGCGGGCGCCGAGGCGGACAGGCGGCGGGCGATGCCGACGAGAAACGGCCCGGCGAGCCCGGCGGCAAGGCCGGTTGCGGCGACAAGCGCGGTCAGCCCGGCGAGGATGCGGGCCAGACGGCGGGCGATTTCGTCATTTTCAGTCATGGTGATGTTTGAACCACAAACATCCGGGGTGGGCAAGGCGTTTCGCGCCGGTGGCGGGTGGCGGGTGGCGGGTGGCGGGTGGCGAGAGGGGCGTCATCGAAACGTCGCGTTCAAATAACTGGAAAAGTCTTTCGAAACTGGCGAGAGTGACGGCAATCAACGGTGCGGCTTCAGAGCGTCATCCGCTCGGATGGCTCCATCTGATCGGGTGAAGATGCGCCATCGATCAATATCATGGAGCACAATGTCCGATCCGGATGGATCGGAGGGCGCTCACAGGGAGGGTGGACGATGACGCAGCTGACGGAGAGGGAGGCGGCGGCGGCGACCGCCGCCACGGCGACGGAGATGACCACGGCGGCGGCGGTGGCGCTGTTCGACCGGCTGGAACCGGCGCCGGCGGAGATGATGACCGGGCGCTGGCGGGGCGAGGGCATACGCACCGGGCACGCGATGGACGGGATGCTGGAGGCGACGCGCTGGCACGGGAAGAAGTTCGACGGGCCGGATGCGGTGCATCCGCTGGTGCATCGCGGCCTCGGCGGCGGGCTCTATTGCGTGAACCCGGCGCTGCTGGCGATCCGGGCGACGACGGCGATGCCGTTCCGCGACGCGATCCTGCGGGCGGTGTTTCCGCTGGCCGGGCCGTTGCTCGCGACACGGCGGCACCGGGCGCGGCTGCGCAGCATTCTGTTCCGCGGCCGGCTGCACGCGGCGATGCTTTACGACGCGAAGCCGATCAACGACGTGTTCGCCCGGATCGACGACGACCGGGTGATGGGGTGGATGGACTTCAAGGGCATGGAGCAGCCGTATTTCTTCAGGCTGATCCGGGAGTGACCGGTAAAATCTAGAGCATCACATTGAGAAACAGAGCATCTTTATCCGATCAGATGATTCCATCTGATCGGATGATGCTCTGGCGCGGCTTGTCGCGGGAAGCTTCTGGCGGTGACGAGGGCGAGGAGCACGGCGGCGAGGGCCGGATGGCGATGAGGGAGGGCAGGGTTTCGGCGAGCAGGCCGGAGAGGGCGGCGCCGCGAGATAGATGCCGAGCATGCCGGACTGGCGCAGCACGACCGGGGTGAAGGGCGAGACATCCGCCCTGCCCTGCCGCAGCGAGCGGCGCAGCGCGGCCGCCGACCGCGGCTCATCACCAAAGTGAGGGTGTTGGTGACGACGACGGTGTTGATGCCGGGGATGTTGATTTCCCGCGCCGCGATGCTTTGCAGGCCCATGGCGAAGGCGCCGGTGAGGATCATGACATAGAGCAGCGGGCCATAGACCGGGTGGCGGGTGATGGCCCAGAGGACCAGCACCAAAGCGAGGCAGGTGGCCTCGGCGCCGATCAGCAGGCGGAGGCGGCGGGCGCGGTTGTGGCGGGCGGCGGCCTCGTTGGCGATGGTGCCGGCGATGCTGCCGCAGCAGAAGCCGAACAGGGGCGGCGAGCGAGCGCTGGGCGGCGAGGATGTGCCCCTGGCCGAGGGCGAGGCCGAGCAGGGCGGTATTGCCGGTCATCGCCGAGGTGAAGACGTCATGGAATTTCAGGAAGGCGAAGATGTCCGCGCTGCCCGAGACGAAGGCGAGGGCGGCGAGGGTGAGATCGGCCGCGGTGAGGAAGGTGGCGTTGGCGTGGTCCATCATCGTGTCCTGTCGGGGTGGGGCCGGGCATCGGAAGGCCGCGCACAATATCCGATCCGGCGGGATCGGGAAGGGCGCCGGGCCGGCCTCAGGGTGGACGCGGGCGAAGGGATGGCAGGTCAGGCCCAAGGAGAAAAGAGCGAGGCCCTTAGGCCCAAGGAGAAAAAGGGCGAGGCCCTTAGGCCCAAGGAGAAAAAGGGCGAGGCCCTTAGGCCCAAGGAAAAAAAGGGCGAGGCCCTTAGGCCTCGACCGGATCGAGATCGAGCGCGTATCCGGCGGCGCGGACGGTGCGGACGAGATCGATGTCGGTCGCGGTGTTGATGGATTTGCGCAGGCGGCGGATATGGACATCGACCGTGCGGGGCTCGACATGGATGTCCCGCCCCCAGACGGCGTTCAGCACGTCCTCGCGCGAGAAGACGCGGCGGGGGTGGCGCATGAAGAATTCGAGCAGGCGGAATTCGGTGGGGCCGAGATGCAGCAGGCGGCCGCCGCGGGTGACGCGGTGGGTCGCGGGGTCCAGCTCGAGATCGTGGAAGACCAGCGGGGACTTGGCCGGGACGGTGCCGCTGCGGCGCAGCAGGGCGCGGATGCGGGCGATCAGCGCCTCGGGCGAGAAGGGCTTGGTGATGTAGTCGTCCGCTCCGGTTTCGAGGCCGCGGACGGTGTCCTGATCCTCGGCGCGGGCGGTGATCATGATCACCGGCAGATGGCGGGTGGAGGGCTTGCGGCGGAGCTGGCGGCAGACCTCGATGCCGGACATGGTGGGCAGCATCCAGTCGAGCAGGACGATGTCGGGCATCGCCTCGTTGATGCGGGCGAGCGCCTCGCCGCCATCGCCGGCCTCATCGACCCGGAAGCCGGATTTTTCGAGATTGTAGCGCAGCAGGGTGACCAGCGGGGCCTCGTCCTCGACCACCAGCACATACGGCTTCGCCGTCTCGCTCATTTCGCTGTCTCTCCTCAGGGGGCGGCGCCAGGCGCGGGGCTCGCCGACAGATCGCCCTTGGGCCGGGCATCGGGCAGGGTCTGGCCGGTGGCGGCGTAATAGGTCAGCTCGGCGATGTTGGTCGCGTGGTCGCCGATGCGCTCGAGATTCTTGGCGATGAAGAGAAGATGCGTGCAGGCGGTGATGTTGCGCGGATCTTCCATCATGTAGGTGATCAGCTCGCGGAAGATGGTGGTGTAGAGATCGTCGATCATCTGGTCGGCGCGCCAGACCGAGATCGCCTTCACCGGATCGGCCTCGCTGATCGCATCGATCGTGGATTTGAGGCTTTCCTGCACGAGGCGGGACATCTGCGAGAGGCTGGCGAGCGGCCAGGTGGTGCCGGACTGGTTGAGCACGAGGGTGCGCTTGGCGACATTCGCCGCGTAGTCGCCGATGCGCTCGATGTCGGTCGTGACCTTCAGCGCGGCGACGACCTGGCGGAGATCGTCGGCGACGGGCTGGCGGAGGGCGAGGACGCGGACGGCGAACTGCTCGATCGCGCGTTCATCGGCATCGACCTTCGCGTCCATCTCGACGACGCTTGCGGCGATCGCGCTGTCATGGGTGAGGAGCGCGGTGATGGCGTCGGCCAGCTCGGTTTCGACGAGGCCGCCCATCGCGGCGATCATGTCGCGCAGGCGGGCGAGGTCGGCCTCGAAACTGCTCAGGATGTGCTTGCTGTCTTCGGGCATCGAGACCTCCTCAGCCGAACCGGCCGGTGATGTATTCCTGCGTGCGCTTCTCGCGCGGGGCGGTGAACATCTGCGTCGCGTCGGCGACCTCGACCAGCTCGCCGAGATAGAAGAAGGCGACGCGATCCGCACAGCGGCCGGCCTGCTGCATGTTGTGGGTGACGATGACGATGGTGAAATCCTGCTTCAGCTCGGCGATCAGCTCCTCGATCCGCAGCGTCGAGATCGGGTCGAGCGCGGAGGTGGGTTCGTCGAGCAGGAGGACCTGCGGGCGGACGGCGATGCTGCGGGCGATGCACAGGCGCTGCTGCTGGCCGCCGGAGAGCGCGCTGGCGGAGGCGTGCAGCTTGTCCTTCACCTCGCTCCACAGCGCCGCCTTGTGCAGGGCGGATTCGACCCGCTCGTCCATCGCGGCGCGGGAGAGGCGCTCGTGCAGGCGCACGCCGAAGGCGATGTTCTCGTAGATCGATTTCGGGAAGGGCGTGGGTTTCTGGAACACCATGCCGACGCGGCGGCGCAGGCGGTTGATGTCGGTGCCGGGGGCGAGGATGTTCTCGCCGTCGAGGATCACCTCGCCCTCGGCGCGCTGGCCGGGATAGAGGTCGTACATCCGGTTGATGACGCGCAGCAGGGTGGATTTGCCGCAGCCGGAGGGGCCGATCATCGCCATCGTCTGGCGGTCGGGGAAGTCGATCGAGACGGATTTGAGGGCGCGAGTCGCGCCGTAGAAGAAATCGAGGTTGCGGATGGACACGCGCGGCTCGGCCAGCGCCGCCGCCGGCTCGGATTTCACGTTTGCGGTTGCGTCGGGCATCTCGAAATGACCTGTTCCTGAAAACGGCGCCCGCGGCCCTTGCAGGCCGCGGGACGTTCCGGCGAAATCACCGTTTCGCGATAGCGGACTATCATGCAACCATTGTGACAGCCGCATGAAGCTTTCATGACAGTGGCGGGATCAGCTCGCCGAGGGGAGTTTCGGCTGCTTCACCATCCGCAGATAGGGCTTGAGCGTGCGGAAGCCCTCGGGGAAGCGCTGCTTCGCCTCGTCGTCGGAAAGCGAGGGGACGATGATGACGTCCTGCCCGTCGGTCCAGTTCACCGGGGTGGCGACCTTGTAGCCGTCGGTCAGCTGGAGGGCGTCGATCACGCGGAGGATTTCCGCGAAGTTGCGGCCCGTCGCCGGCGGGTAGGTCATGATCAGGCGGATCTTCTTCTGCGGGTCGATGATGAAGACCGAGCGGACCGTGACGGTGGGGTCGGCCGCGGGGTGGATCATGTCGTAGAGGGTGGAGACCTTGCGGTCATGATCGGCGATGACCGGGAAGTTGAGCTTCTGGCCCTGGGTTTCCTCGATATCGGCGGCCCAGCCCTTGTGGTTCTCGCCGGTGTCGACCGAGAGGCCGACCGGCTTGACGTTGCGCTTCGTCCATTCCGGCATCAGCCGCGCCGCCTCGGCCAGCTCGGTGGTGCAGACCGGGGTGAAATCCTTCGGGTGGCTGAACAGGATGCCCCAGGACGAGCCGAGATAGTCGTGGAACTTCAGGCGCCCCTCGGAGCTGTCCTGTTCGAAATCCGGCGCGATCTGGCCGAGTTGCAGAGCCATGCTGGTGGTCCTCCGTCGCTGATGGCGTGAGACGTGGCCGCGCGGGCGGGCCGGCGGCGCTGGCCGACACATAGGGCGGGATGCGGCGCGGCGCAAAGGGCACCCGCGCGGGCCTGCCGCGCGGGTTAATTTCCGCGCGGGGGGATCAGCCGAGGACGCGGCCGGCGACGGCGTCGAGCCGGGCGACAAGATCGGGGTCGCGCGCGGCGGGGGCGGTGATGATCGCGTGGTCGAGCGCGTGATCGCACCCGGCGGTGCAGGCGGGGCGCGGCGCACCGAGGCCGGGGACGACGGCGCGGACCAGGGCGCGGGCGCGGTCGGCATTGCCGAGCAGCACCTTGACCACCTGCTCGACCGTGACCGCCTCGTGATCCTCGTGCCAGCAATCATAGTCGGTGACCATGGCGACGGTGGCGTAGCAAAGCTCGGCCTCGCGGGCGAGCTTGGCCTCGGGCATGTTGGTCATGCCGATCACCGAGCAGCCCCAGGCGCGGTAGAGATGGCTTTCCGCCCGTGTGGAGAATTGCGGGCCTTCCATCGCGAGATAGGTGCCGCCGCGGGTGACCGGCAGGTCGAGCGCGCGGGCGGAGTGTTCCAGCGCGTCGCCCAGCCGGGCGCAGACCGGCTCGGCCATCGAGACATGGGTGACGCAGCCGGCGCCGAAGAAGCTCTTCGCGCGGGCGAAGGTGCGGTCGATGAACTGGTCGACGATGACGAAATGGCCGGGCGGCAGATCCTCGCGCAGGCTGCCGACGGCGGACATCGAGAGGATGTCGGTCACGCCGGCGCGTTTCAGCGCGTCGATATTCGCGCGGTAATTCAGGTCGGTCGGCGAGAGCTTGTGACCGCGGCCGTGGCGGGGCAGGAAGACGACCGAAACGCCTTCGAGCGTGCCGAACATCAGCTCGTCCGACGCCTCGCCCCAGGGTGTGGCGACACGCTCCCAGCGCTTGTCCTCGATCCCCTCGATATCGTAGAGGCCCGAGCCGCCGATGACGCCGATGACCGGGCGGCGGGGTTCGGCGCCGCTCATGCGCGCCTCCGGCCGAAGGCGACGGCGCCGACCAGGCCGAGCACGAGCAGGAACAGGATGGCGGCGATGCCGTCGATCTTGCGGTCGTCGCGATGGGGATCGGCGGTCCAGGCGAGGAAGGCGGCGACGTCGTGCGCCATCTGCGCCGCGTCCGGCTGCTTGCCGTCAGCCAGCGTCACCGAGCCGGGCTTCAGCGCCGGGGCCATCGCGATCTGCCCGCCGGGGAAGGCGACGTTGTAATGATGATCGGGCAGCAGCGTGAGGTTCGGCGGGGCGGCGCGGTAGCCGAGCAGCAGCGCCTGGACATAGGCGGCGCCGTTGGCGCGGCCGGACTCGAAGAGCGAGAGATCGGGCGGCAGGGCGCCGTGATTGGCGGCTTTCGCGGCCGCATCACCGGCGTAGGACCAGGTCATGACGGCATCCGGCGTGGCCTTGACCAGTCGCGGCTTGCCGTTGGCGCCGACGCCGTCCGGCTGGCTGATTTGCGCGGTGATCGCCGCGATGTCCTTTTCGGACAGGCCGATGCCGGCGAGGTCGCGGTAGTGCACGAGGTTGAGCCCGTGGCAGCTCGCGCAATCGGCGCGGTAGACCGCGAAACCGGCTTGCAGCGTCGCGTTGTCATAGCCGCCGAAGGGCGAGAGGAAACCGAAGCCGGGCCCCTTCGCCAGCGCCGGGCCGGCGGCCAGCAGCGCGCCGGCGGTGAGACAAAGGGCGAGCAGGCGGCGCATCAGACGATCCTCCGCGAAGGGGACGCCGCCGGGTCGCGCGGGGTTTCCAGCATGGTGACCAGCGGCGTGATGATGAGGAAATGGGCGAAGGCGTAGGTCGTGGCGAGTTCGGCGACGGTCGCCCACAGCCCGCCGGGCGCGCCGGCGGCGATGCCGAGCAGCACGAGATCGACCGCGAGGAGGACCAGGAAGCCGGCATAGACCGGGCGGCGGCGGCAGCTCGCCACCGCGCCGCGATCGAGCCAGGGCAGCGCGCCGAGCAGCAGGAAGGCGACCACGGTGAGCAGCGCGCCGCCGCCGGGGGTGCCGGCGACGCGGGCGAAGCCGTGGAAGACCAGCAGATACCACGGCGGCGTCACCCGCACCGGAATGGCCAGAGCCGCCGGCAGGACCGGGGTTTTCGGCGTGCCGAGGCCGGGATCGAAGGCGAGGATGACGGCGAAGACGAGCGCGAAGATCAGGAAGGCGGTGAAATAGCGCCCGGCCTGAGCCTGGCGCGGCGTCATCGTTCGCGGATCGGGGGTGGTAAGGCCATCGGGATGGGCTTGCGGCGCGGCGTGGGAGGCGACGACCGTGAGCGCCGCGATCAGCAGCACGAGAAAGCCGATCGCCTCATGCGCCATCGCGACTCGCGGGGCGGTGGCGGCATTGAGCCCGGCGCCGCCGAGAAAGGCCGGGCCGAGCAGGTGACCGAAGAGCGGGATGGCGGCGAGATGCGCGTCCATCGCCAGCAGCGCGCCCTGGGCGGCGGGGCCGCCGGTCATCGCGAAGCCGAGAAAGCCGACCGCCATGCAGGCGAAGAGGCGGAGGATCTCGACGATCCAGGCCAGTTCGCGGCCGTTGCGGTAGGTGCCGTAGAAGGCGCCGCGGAACAGCTCGACGAACAGCACGCCGAACAGCATGGTGGTGCCGACGCGGTGCAGGTCGCGGATCAGCCAGCCATAGGGGACGTTGCGGGTGTAGTCGGCGATCGACAGCGCCGCGCCGGACAGGCTCGGCTGATAGGCGAGGCCGAGCCAGATGCCCGAGAGCGTCAGCACCGCGAGGGCGACGCCGACCAGCGGGCCGACCGACCAGGACAGCGGCAGGCCGGCGGGGACCAGCGCCTCGCTCCAGTGGCGGCGATAGGCGGCGCAGAGCGGCAGGCGGGTTTCGAGCCAGCCCTGTTGGGGGTTCGCGCTCATGGTCAGCGCAACCCGTTCATCATGGCGTGGGGCAGCGGGGCGGCGCCCGGCGCCTCGGCGGCGCGGGAGGGCGCGAGGGAAGAGGCGAAGCACCACAGCAGCACCGCGAGGCCCATCAGCGAAATGGTCGCAAACAGGATCCGGGCGAAATCCTGCCGACCGTCATTGTGTTCCCCGGCGCCGGACGCGCCGGATGCGGCAACCGCAGCCATGAATTGTCTCCCTTCGAGCTGTCGCCTTTGGATGGCGGCAAACCGTGGAAAATTCAATCCCGTAACGGCGCGCGGGCGCGCTGGAAGGGAAGCGGCGATGATGTAATATGACGGGCATGACAGATATGCATGCGCCATCCGCCCCGCCCCCCCTGCCCCGCCGCCCGCGCACGAGGCGCTGAAGCCGGCGGCGAGCGACTGGTTCCGCACGCTGCGCGACCGGATCTGCGCCGCGTTCGAGGCGATCGAGGACGCGCATGGCGGGATGCTGGCGGACCGCGCGCCGGGCCGCTTCGTCCGCACGCCGTGGACGCGCTCGCCGGACGGGCAGAACCGGCTGGAGGGCGGCGGCGAGATGAGCCTGATGCGCGGCCGGGTGTTCGAGAAGGTGGGGGTGAACATCTCGGTGGTGGGCGGCGCGTTCAGCCCGGAATTCGCGAAGAACATTCCCGGCGCGGCGGAGGACCCGCGCTTCTGGGCGGCGGGGATCAGCCTGGTCGCGCACATGCACTCGCCGCGGGTGCCGGCGGCGCACATGAACACGCGCATGATCGTGACGACGAAGGGATGGTTCGGCGGCGGCGGCGACCTGACGCCGTTGCAGCCGGGGACGGCGGCGGCGGCCGAGGACGCGGCGCTGTTCCATGCCGGGTTCCGGGCGGCGTGCGACAGGTATGACCCCGACTATTACCCGCGCTTCAGCAAATGGTGCGACGAGTATTTCTTTCTGCCGCATCGCGGCGAGACGCGGGGTGCGGGGGGGATTTTCTACGATTATCTGGAGACCGAGCCGAAGCGGCATTTCGCGTTTACCCGCGATGTCGGCCTCGCGTTTCTCGAAACCTATCCGGCGATCGTGCGGCGGCGGATGGACGAGGCGTGGACGCCGGAGGAGCGCGAGGCGCAGCTGGTGCGGCGGGGGCGGTATGTCGAGTTCAACCTGCTCTATGACCGCGGCACGACGTTCGGGCTGAAGACCGGCGGCAATACCGAGGCGATCCTGATGAGCATGCCGCCCGAGGTCAAATGGCCGTGACGGCGGCGTGAAAGCGCCGTGAGGGCGTGGTGGTCCGGCACGGCGGGGGAACTCGCCGCGGCGGCGCAGGAGGCGGTGATCGGCGCCCTCGCCCGAAGGCTGGTCGAGACCCATACGCTCAACCATGAGGAGCAGATCCGCGCCTGGCGGGCGCAGCTGCCGATCCTGACCGCAGCACTGGCCGGGTGCCCGGGCTGGCGGGTGCTGCTGGAATATCCGCTGATCCGGCTGGGGCGGCGGATCGATGCCGTCGTGCTGGGAGAGCGCGGGATTTTCGTGCTCGAATTCAAGATCGGGGCGGCGCGGTTCGCCAATGCCGACCGGTTGCAGGTCGAGGATTACGCGCTCGACCTGTTCGATTTTCATGCGGAAAGCCGGCGCCATCCGATCGTGCCGGTGCTGGTCGCCCCGGATGCGCCGGCGCGCGCGGCGACCCCGCCACTGCTGGCGCAGCCGATCATGCCGGTGATGGAAGCGAATGAAGCATCGCTCGGCGGGCTGATCGCGGCGACCGAGGCGATGCTGCCGGCGCCGGCGGCGGCGATCGACGCGGCGGCCTGGGAGGCGGGGGCGTATCGGCCGGTGCCGACGATCGTCGAGGCGGCGACGATGCTGTATCGGCGGCACGGGGTGGAGGAGATCGCGGCGGCGCGGGCGGATGTGAGCAACCTGACGCGGACGACCGAGGCGATCGGCCGCGCGGTCGACCGGGCCCTGGCGGCGGGCGAGCGGGTTGTGGTGTTCGTCACCGGGATTCCGGGCGCGGGCAAGACGCTAGAGCACTTTCCGATCCATCCGGATCGGATGTAGTGCTCTATGATATTGATAAACAGAGCATCTTTATCCGATCAGATGACTCCATCTGATCGGATGATGCTCTGTGCGGGCTGAACACGGTGTTCCGCAGCGCCGCACCTGCGGCGTTCCTGACCGGCAACCTGCCGCTCGTGCATGTATTGCGCGAGGCGCTGGCGCGGGATGCGAAGGGGCCCGGCGTGTCGCTGCGGGCGGCGAACCACCGGCTGGACAGCGCGATTCAGCCGCTGCTCGGCTTCCTGCGCGACAACGTGCCGCGCGCGGCGCTTTCGCGGCACGCGGTGGGAGGAGATCCGCCACAAGGAGGCCGCTTCGTGGCAGGTGAATACCTATCGGGTCCTGCTCTCCCGGGCGCGGTTTGAGACGGTGATTTTTGTTCCGCCCGGCGATGCGGGGGACGGGACAAGACCACCGGCGGAGTTCGACCGGATCGCGGCGTTTCTGGCGGCTTCGGGCGCGGCGCCGCTGGCGGAGGCCGATGAGGCGGGAGACTCCCCTGCCCTGTTGCTTTCCGGCTGACGCGCGGGGGCGGTGGCGGGGCGGGGGAATTGGGGTACAGTCGGGGCGTGACGCGGCGCGGGCCGCGCGGGAGGAGCAACAATGGATGTGAACGAGGCCGGCGCCGTGCCGGATATGAGCAAGGTGGCGTATCAGCTGCCGCAGCCGGGCGGGATGCTGGCGGATATTTTCGTGGGCGGCGGGATCGATCTCGATGGCGGCGATCCGCGCGAATGGGTGCCGCAGACGGCGGATGTGTCGTTCCGGCCGCTGATCCTGTGCGTGAGCCAGGGCTATTACATCAATATCCTGCGGGTGCGGGCGGCGGGCGTGCTGTCGCGGCATCGGCATAGCGGGCCGGTGCATGCCTTCACCCTGCGCGGCACCTGGCGGTATCTGGAGCATGACTGGGTCGCCAATGCCGGCGACTACGCCTTCGAGCCGCCGGGCGAGACGCATACGCTCGTGGTGCCCGACGGGGTGGACGAGATGGCGACGCTGTTCCACGTCACCGGCGGCTATACCTATGTCGATCCCTACGGCAAGGCGCTCGGCTATGAGGACGTGTTCACCAAGCTGGCGGCGGCGCGGCGGCATTACGAGGCGGTCGGGCTCGGGGCGGCTCATGCCGATCGTTACCTGCGTTGAGGCTTATGCCGATCGGGAGGCGGTGGGGAAACAAGCCGCTGTCAGTACTTTAAGCCGGGATCATGAAGCAACGCCTTAACCGCACACGGTTAAGGCGAATTTTTTGATTAATTGATATTTTTAGTTGTTGTTTAGATAAATCTGGTGTTAATTTTAAGCAATGAGTTACGAGGTCGCACAGCCTGACGAGCGGATGAGCATCGGCAATCCCAATCTGATGTCGTGGCGGGCCATGGGCGCGCTGGTGGCGGTTCGGCGGGAAGTGACGCGCCGGCTGGGGGCGACGCCGGACCCGCTGAGCGTTCTCGCCGCGGTGGTGATCGCGTTCGCGACGCTGTGGTCCGGCGCGGAGCTGAGCGGGCTGACCGGCAACGCCATCGCGCTGAGCATCGCCCCGGTGGCGGTGGCGCCGCAATCGGGCGGCACCGGCAAGGCGTTCTGCCAGATGCCGGCGGGGGGCGCGGCCGGCGACTGGGCGTTTCCCGCCTATGCCTGCGGCGCCGACGGGATCGCCGGGCCGGACGGGCCGGTGAGTGCGGCGCCGTTCACCGACGGGCGGATGATCGTGGAACGGCGTTATGGCGCGTCGTCGATCTATGCGGTGATGATGGCCAATACCGGCAGTTTCGCGGGGCCGGGCGCGAGCGGCGCGGAGTTCCGCGACGGCTACGCGTTCAACCGCGTCTTTCTCGCGGCGACCGGGCTTTCGGTCACTACCCTGTCGCGCCAGTGCGAGGCGGGGTTCAGCCCGGCGCCGCAGACGATCGACAATCCGGCCCCGTTCGGCGCCGGGCAGGCGAGCTATGCGCCCGGCACGCCGGCGATGACGCCGGAGGGCGGGTTCGTCTGTGGCAACACCCATATCATCGACGGCGATCTCGACCTGCCCGATTAGAGCACGCAGGCGCAAGGCGGGGTCGGGCGATCAGGCGCGCAACAGGGCGGTTTGCGCCTTGTAGACCGCCTCGGTGCGGTTGGTCGCGCCGATCTTGCGCATGATGTTCTTGATGTGGACCTTCACCGTGCTTTCGCTCACGCCGAGTTCGTAGGCGATGATCTTGTTGGCCTTGCCGCGGCGCAGATAGGAGAACACCAGGCGCTGGCGGGGGGTGAGGAAATCATCGTCGTCGAGGGCGGCGGGGGACGGTCGGCCGCATCGTCGAGCAGGAGTTCGACGGGGGCGAACCGGCCGCCGGCCTGGACGAAGCGCAGCGCCGCCGCGGCGAGCGGCAGGCCGATCCGGCTGGTGGGGACGAAGCCCTGCGCGCCCTCGCCGAACAGGCGGCGGACGAAACAGGGATCGGTCGGTTCGGCGGAATCGTGCAGCACGACGATCGGCGTTTCGGGGCAGGCGGAATGAAGCGCGCCGATATCGGCGAGGACCGGCATCGCCGCCCTGCCCTCGCCATGGGCGTGGCAGAGCAGCAGGTCATATCCGGCACCGGCGGCGCCGATGCATTCGGCGGCGGTGGTGAAGCCCTGCACCGCGAAATCGTTGCCCGCCGCGCCGAGCGCGCCGGCGAGGCATTCACGCGTCAGCCGCGACGAATCGACAAGCCCGACCCGCACGCGGGCGACGGGGCGCGGCAGCGGGACGGGTTGCGGCCGGGACCGCTCGTTCGCGCGCGCGAGAAAGGGGACAAACGGCTGCTCGCCGCGCTCCTGCTCCATGTCATTCCGTTGCATGTCGGCTCACCTTCGATGATTGCGGAAACCAGATGATTCACATGAATGATCAATATGTTTCGATCTTTCGATCTCGTATCAATATATAATAATATTTTCAGTAATGGGATGAAAAATTGTAAGTCTTGGTGACAGAGGATGACATCTCGGCCGCGCGCGGCGCGGATTGGGGCGGCGGCTGTCCGGCGAGGGTGGCGGGCGGCGGGAGCGCCGCGGGTGACCCGATAAGGATGAGGCTCCAAGTGGAGGATTGGGCGAAGTGAAGGATTGCGCCGCCGCCCGGCGCGCCGGGCGGGCGGCGGGGCGGTGCGTGGGTTACTTGACCTGCGAGACCAGCTTCGCAGTCGAGGCGCCGGCGGCGGCGTAGGTGAGCGCCGTGCCGCCGGCGGGGTAGCCGTTGCGGCTCAGGATGAAGGCCATGATGTCGGCATAGTCCTTGTGCGAGAGGCTGCCGGGGGCGCCGGCGGGCATCTGCTGGGACAGTTCGTCGAAGATCGCGGCGACGGTGTAGTTGTTCGAGGCGCTGGCGAAGCCCTGGCCGACCAGGGCGGGACCGCTGATGCCCTGGAGGTTGGCGCCGTGGCACATCGAGCAATGGGCTTCGAAGGTGGCGTGGCCGGCGGCGGCCTGGGCCTTGGTGTAGAGCGCGGGCAACGGCGCCGCGGCGGCGATGGCGACGCTGCCGGTGGCGGCCACGAGGCCGGCGAGCAGGCGCGCATGCGGGCGGCGCAGGGAGCGGGAGAGACGTTCGAGCATCGGGGCAGTCCTTTCGAGCGGAAGGCGTCAGGGCGTGTGGTAGGGAGCGATCAGGCGGGCCAGGGTGCCGGCTTTCGCGAGGCGGGCGAGTGCCGCATCGAATCGGTGCGCGACGGCGCGGCCGGCGGGAGTCGGCGCGTGGAGGGCGACGACCGACCAGTTCGCGTGCGGCTGGCGCAGGGCGCGCTGGTGGAGCGGCATGTGGTTTTTCGCCAGCGCCTGTTCGAGCAGCGGCTGCCAGAGCAGGGCGTAGGCGACCTCGTGCCGGCCGAGGGCGGCGAGCACGCTCGCGGGCGTGGAATATTGGTGCGCGGCGAGGCGGGCGCCGGGGCCCGCGCTGAAATAGGTCGTCGGCACGGTGAGATAGACGACGCCGACCTGCGTGCCCGGCTTCAGGCTGGAGAAAGCGGGCGGCGGGGTTGCGCCGGCGATGACGAAGCCGGTGCGCAGATAGGGGCGGGTGGCGGCGACGCCGGGCGGCAGAACCGGATGGCCGGTCTCGACCGGGAAACCCATCACCAGGTCGCAGCGCTTGACCAGCCCGGCAAAGAAGCGGGGCTTCTTCGCGTTCAGCGCATCGGAGCCATCGCGCGTGTCGATGGAGACGATTCGCGGGGTGGCGCCCTCGATCCGGCCGATGGCGGCGGCGAGCGCGCGATCGACCCCGTGCAGGGGATTGGCGCGGTCGATGCAGACCGAGGGGCCGGACGAGGCGAGCGCCGGGGCGATGCCGGCGGCCGCGAGCAGCAAGCCGGCCAGCGCCGTGCGGAGATGACCCGGCCGCTGACGCGGCCAGAGGGCGGAGCGAAAAACCGGCCGCAGGAGCGGCCGAAGGGCGGAGCGAAAAACCGGCCGCAGGAGCGGCCGGAGGGCGGAGCGAAAAACCGGCCGCCGAAGCGGCCGGGGTGACAGACGATCAACCATTGAGCGCGAAGACGTGGAGCTGGCCACCGCGCGGCGCCTTGGCGAGCGAGGCGCCGAGCTTGCCCGACCACAGCGGCCACACGCCGCCCCAGCCCGACCAGACCGCGACATACTGCTTGCCGTCGACCTTGTAGGAGATCGGATTGGCGATCACGCCGGAGCCGAGATAGGGGCTCTTCCAGAGGATTTTTCCGGTTTTCGCGTTGAAGGCGTAGAGGTGACCGTCGGTCGTGCCGGAGAAGACGAGGCCGCCGGAGGTCGCCATCGCGCCGCCATCCCACGGCTCCTTGGTGGCGTGCTGCCAGACCTGCTTGCCGGTGGACAGGTTGATCGCCTGGATCGAACCCATGTGGTGCGGCGAGGCGGGGTCGGGCTTCATCTCGAAGGTTTCGCCGAGATAGGGCAGGCCCGCGGCGTAGCTGACCGGCGCGCCCTTCATCGTCATGCAGGCGTGCAGGGTGGGGACATAGGCCATGTTGGTCGCGGGATCGACCGCGCCGGGCCACCAGTTCTTGCCGCCGAGGAAGCTCGGGCAGGTGAAGATCTGCTTGTCGAGCGCGGGCTGGAGTTTCGGGTTGTTGACGGCGTGGCCATCCTTGATCCCGGTGATCGAGGTGTCGTGCACGAAGGGCACGGCGTAGATCAGCTTTCCGGTCTCGCGGTTGATCGCGTAGAAATAGCCGTTGCGGTTCGCCTCGACCAGGGCGTGGTAGGGCTTGCCCTTGACGGTGATGTCGGCGAGCTGGGCGGTGTTCACACCGTCATAGTCCCAGGTGTCGTTGCGGGTGTACTGGTAGTGCCACTTGATCGCGCCGGTGTTGGGGTCGATCGCGATGACGCTGTCGGAATAGAGGTTGTGGCCGGGGCGCATCGAGGCGAGCCACGGGCCGGGATTGCCCACACCCCAGAAGAGTTCCTTGGTTTTCGGATCGTAGGTGCCGGTCATCCACGGGCTGCCGCCGCCATGCTTGTAGGCGCCGGCCGGCCAGGTCTTGCCGCCGGGCTCGGTCGGCGAGGGGATGGTGTGGGTTTTCCAGAGCAGCTTGCCGGTCTGTGCGTCGAGCCCGACGATGAAGCCGCGGGCGCCGTATTCGCCGCCGCCGGCGCCGATGATCACTTTACCGTCGACGACCAGCGGGGCCTCGGAGATCGAGTAGCCGATACCCGGCTTTTCGAGGGCGACGTTCCACAGAACCTTGCCGGTTTTCGCATCGAAGGCGAGGACGTGATTGTCCAGCGTGCCCATGAAGACTTCGTTGCCATAGACGGCGACGCCGCGATTGTTGGTGTCGCAGCAGATCGTCTTCAGCGCGGCCTTGGGAAGATCGTAGTCGTATTCCCAGAGTTTCTGGCCGGTCTTGGCGTTGAAGGCGATGAGATGATCGAGCGGGGTGGTGGCGAACATGTAGTCGCCATTGACGATCGGCGTGCCTTCGAAACCGTCGGGGATGTCGATTTTCGCGGACGACCAGGCGGCCTTGAGGTTGTGGACGTTCTTCGTGTTGATCTGCGCGAAGGGCGCGTAGTCGTCGCCGGCGTAGCTGCGGTTGTACATCAGCCAGCCATTGGAGGCGGAGGCGCCATCGAGCCGGGCCTGGGTGACGCTCGGATAGGCGGGCTGGGCCGCGGCGGCGCCGGCGGCGAGCAGCGTGCCGGCGAGCGCGCCGAGCAGCGCGGTTCCGGTTCTGGCGAGTCGTGACTTCATGAAGGTCTCCCTAAGAGTTTCTGGTGTTGTGAGGGTTGAAGGAGCGGCGCTTCTGCGCGCCGTCAGGCTTGGGGAGCCCGGGCGGCGGCGGCGACGTTTGCCGCGGCGGCCTCGTTCGGAAACAGCCGCGAGCGCACATGAAAGCGCAGCCCGGTGCCGTTGTCGAGCGAGAACATCCCGCCGATGCCGGCGACGACGTCGATGACGAGCTGGGTGTGACGCCAGTACTCGAACTGCGACGCGCCGATATGGAACGGCGCGCCGCCGATGCTCCCGAGGCAGATATCGTCCGGGGAAACGACGAAATCCGCCTGCGGGTAGCACATCGGCGCCGAACCGTCGCAGCAGCCGCCCGACTGGTGGAACAGGACCGGGCCATGGCGCGCCGTGAGTTCGGCGATCAGCGCGAGGGCCGATGGCGTCGCGATCACGCGCGGGGGATGATCCGGTCCTGTCATGGTCAGAAGAAGCCCAGCTTCTTCGGGTCGTAGCTGACCAGCATGTTCTTGGTCTGCTGGTAGTGGTCGAGCATCATCCGGTGGGTTTCGCGGCCGATGCCGGACTGCTTGTAGCCGCCGAAGGCCGCGTGCGCCGGGTAGAGGTGGTAGCAATTGGTCCAGACGCGGCCGGCCTTGATGTTGCGGCCGAAGCGGTAGGCGCGGTTGGCATCGCGCGTCCACACCCCGGCGCCGAGGCCGTAGAGCGTGTCGTTGGCGATGGCGAGGGCCTCGTCCTCATCCTTGAACGTGGTGACGGAGACGACGGGGCCGAAGATTTCCTCCTGGAAGATCCGCATCCGGTTGTGGCCGCGGAAGATGGTGGGCTGGATGTAGAACCCGTCCGCCAGCTCGCCGCCGAGGGCGGCGCGGCCGCCGCCGGTGAGCACTTCGGCACCTTCCTGGCGGCCGATGTCGAGATAGGAGAGGATCTTCTCGACCTGCTCGCTGGAGGCCTGGGCGCCGACCATCGTCGCCGCATCGAGCGGGCTGCCCTGGCGGATCGCCTGCACGCGGGGGACGGCGCGCTCCATGAAGCGGTCGTAGAGGCTTTCGTGGATCAGCGCGCGCGAGGGGCAGGTGCAGACCTCGCCCTGGTTCAGCGCGAACATCGCGAAGCCTTCCAGCGCCTTGTCGAGGAAGTCGTCATCCTCGGCGGCGACGTCGGCGAAGAAGATGTTGGGCGACTTGCCGCCGAGTTCCAGCGTGACCGGGATGAGGTTGTGGCTGGCGTATTGCATGATGAGCCGGCCGGTCGTGGTCTCGCCGGTGAAGGCGATCTTGGCGATTCGCGGCGAGGAGGCGAGCGGCTTGCCGGCTTCGAGACCGAAGCCGTTGACCACGTTGAGCACGCCGGGGGGCAGCAGGTCGGCGATCAGCTCGACGAGGACGAGGATGCTCACCGGGGTCTGCTCGGCGGGCTTGAGGACGACGCAGTTGCCCGCCGCCAGCGCCGGGGCGAGCTTCCAGACCGCCATCAGGATCGGGAAGTTCCAGGGGATGATCTGGCCGACGACGCCGAGCGGCTCGTGGAAGTGATAGGCCACGGTGTTGTGGTCGATTTCCGAGAGCGAGCCTTCCTGGGCGCGGATGCAGCCGGCGAAATAGCGGAAATGGTCGATGGCGAGCGGGATGTCGGCCGCGGTGGTCTCGCGGATCGGCTTGCCGTTGTCGATCGTCTCGACATAGGCGAGGAGGGCGAGATTTTCCTCCATCCGGTCGGCGATGCGGTTGAGCATCAGCGCGCGCTCGGCCGGGGCAGTGCGGCCCCAGGCATCGGCGGCGGCGTGGGCGGCGTCGAGGGCGAGGTTGATGTCCGCCTCGCCGGAGCGGGCGACCTCGGTGAAGGGGTGGCCGGTCACCGGGGTGACGTTGGCGAAGTAGCGCCCGTCGAGCGGGGCTGTGAAGCGGCCGCCGATGAAATTGTCGTAGCGGGGCTTGAAGGCGAAGCCGCCGGGAGCGGTTCCGGGCGAGGGACGGATGGCGCCGTCGGGCATGGTCTGGTCCTCCTTCTGGCGGCCTCGGGACGGGCCGCGCCGATTGTTTCGCAGGATGATGAGCAAATGCCGTGCCAAAGCCGCGACATGGCGCGGCGCGGGGGTTTGGCGGCCGGGAGCGGCGATGCCGGGGCGGCGGGACGTCCCGATCGGGGACACTGTCCCAAAACGGGACGTGTCGCATTGTTCCGTTGCGCCGCCGGGACGCCGGGCCTAGTGTCAGGCAAACATGACGCGGCCGCGAAAAGGCCGCGCGAGCGAGGAAACGCAGGACGGACGCCGCCGATGGACCATCATTCCGCACAACACGAGGACAGGCCGGCGCGGTTGCGGGCCGGCAAGGAGCGGCTCTGCGCCGGGCTGGACGGGGCGGCGCCGAACGCGCTGCTGGCGCGCTCGTGGCAGCGCTGCGTCAGCGCCGGGCTGGCGCCGGATCTCGGCGCGCGGGAGGCGCCGCATCTGGACGGGGTGGAGCTGCGCGAGGCGCGCGAGCGGGTTTCCGACCTCGCACTGCGGGCGCGGCCGATCATCGACTATCTCTACGGGCAGATCAGGGATTCCGGCTGCGTCGTGCTGCTGTCGGGCCCGGACGGGTTCCTGCTGGACGCGGTGGGCGATGCGAGCTTCACCGGGCGGGCGGCGAAGGTGGCGCTGCTGCCGGGGGCGAGCTGGGCGGAAGCGGACCGGGGGACCAACGCGGTGGGCACCGCGCTGATCGAGGCGGCGCCGGTCGTCGTTCACGGCGCGGAGCATTTCCTGGAGCGGAACAATTTTCTCGCCTGCGCCGCCTCGCCGCTGATCGCCTCGACCGGCGAGCTGCTCGGCGTGATCGACATTTCCTGCGACCAGCGGGTGTATCATCCGCACACGTTCGGCCTGGTGCGGGCGGCGGCGCAGATGATCGAGACCAGGATGTTCGAGATGTCACATCTGCGTGACATCAAGCTGCGGTTTCACACGGCGCGGCAGGGGATCGGCACGCCGGGCGAGGCGGCGGTGGCGCTGGGCGGCGACGGCACGCTGCGCGGGGCGAACGGCGTGGCGATGGAGATGCTGGGGCTGCGGCGGAAGGATCTGGGGGCGGCGCCGGTGAGCGCGTTCTTTCACGACACGCTGGAGGCGCTGCTGGCGCGCGAGCGGCGCGGCGGCGGCGAGCCGGTGGAGCTGCGCGGGCCGGACGGGCGGCGGCTGTTCCTGCGCATCGACATGCCGCGCGCGCCGCGGGCGCCGCGGGCGGCGACGATCTGGCCGAGCGACGCGCTGGCCGCACTGGAGACCGGCGATGCGCTGGTGGCGCGGGCGATCGGCCAGGCGCGGCGGGCGCTGGGGCGGGCGATCCCGATCCTGATCCATGGCGAGACCGGGGTGGGCAAGGACGTGATGGCAAGGGCGATCCACGCCTCGGGGCCGCGGCGGGGCGGGCCGTTCGTCGCCGTCAACTGCGCGGCGCTGCCGGAGACGATGATCGAGGCGGAGCTGTTCGGCTACGGGCCCGGCGCCTTTACCGGGGCGCGGCGCGAGGGCGCGCCGGGGCGCATCCGCGAGGCGGCGGGGGGCGTGCTGTTCCTCGACGAGATCGGCGACATGCCGCTGGCGATGCAGACGCGGCTGCTGCGGGTGCTGGAGGAGCGGGTGGTGACGCCGCTGGGCGGCAAGCCGGTGGCGGTGGATTTCGCGCTGCTCTGCGCCACCAACCGCGACCTGCGGCGGGCGGTGGCCGAGGGGCGGTTCCGCGCCGACCTGTTCTACCGGATCAACGGGCTCGGCATCACCCTGCCGCCGCTGCGCCAGCGCGCCGACCTCGACGCGCTGATCGGGCGGATTCTCGGCGGCGAGGGCGAGGCCGGGGCGCGGCGGCTGGCACCGTCGCTGCGCGCGGCGTTCGGCGCCTATCACTGGCCGGGCAATATCCGCCAGCTCGCCAATGTGCTGCGGATCGGCCAGTCGATGTGCGATCCGGAGGAGAGCGAGATCGGCTGGGAGCATCTGCCGGACGACGTGGCCGAGGAGCTGCGCGGCGGCGCGGCGGGCGGACAGGATGGGGTCGGGCAGGATGGGGCCGGGTCCGACGCGATGATGGCGGCGGGCCGGATGGCGACGGGCGGGGCGGCGTCGCTGCGCGAGGGGTCGGACCAGCTGATCCTGCGCGCGATCGAGGCGGCGGAGGGGAACATGAGCCGGGCGGCGCGGCGGCTCGGCATCAGCCGCAACACGCTCTATCGCCGGCTCGCGCAGATCCGCGCCACGGGCTGAGGACGACGCCCTACAGCAGGGCGGGGATGGCGGCGGCGAGGGTTGCGAACAGGCGGGTGAGGCCCGCTTGCAGCGCCGCGAAGCCGGGGCCGCGGAGGAGTTCCGCCTCGTCCATGTAGAGCGCGCGGGCGATCTCGATCTGCACGACATGGACGTGCTCGCGCGGGCGGCCATAGTGGCGGGTGACATAGCCGCCGGCATAGGGATCGTTGCGGCGGAGGATGAAGCCCTCGCCGCGCAGCGCCTGTTCGACCAGCTGCACGATCGGCCGGGCGCAGGCGGCACCGTGCAGGTCGCCCACCACGATGTCAGGCCCGTGGCCGTGGGCGATGCCGGGCAGGCGCGGCATCGAATGGATGTCGAGCAGGAGGCAGGCGCCGAAGGCGGCGCGGGTTTCGGCGATCAGCCCGGCAAGGGCGGCGTGATAGGGGCGCCAGCAGGCTTCGATCCGCGCCACCGCCTCGGCGAAGCGGAGCTTGCCGCGGTAGATCGGCTCGCCGGAGGCGACGACGCGGGCGATGGTGCCGAGGCCGGCGGCGACGCGGGGGCTGGCCACGTTGACATAGGGCGGCAGCTTATCCGCGAACATCGCCGGGTCGAGCTCCCAGGGCTCGCGATTGACGTCGCACCAGGCGCGGGGGAAGCGGGCGGCGAGCAGCGGCAGGCCGAGGCCGGGGGCGCCGGCGCACAGCTCGTCGACAAAGCAGTCCTCGCTCTTGCGCAGGGCGCGGGAATCGAGCCGGGAGAGGGCGAGGAAATCGGGCGCATAGGCGCGGCCGGAATGCGGCGAGGCGATGACGAGCGGGGCTGTCTGGCGCGGCGGGCGGGTGAGGATGCAGGGGCCGGGGTCCGCATCGGCGCGGGCGGCGGCGGGTTCGGAGCGCGGGGAAGCCAGATCCATGACGGATCATAAAGCCGATGCGGCGGCGCGCGGTCAATGACGCGGCGACCGCCGGGCCGATGCAGATCAAGCAGCGCCGGCGACCGCCGGGCCGATGCAGATCAAGCGGCGCCGGCGACCGCCGGGCCGGCGCAGATCAAGCGGCGCCGGCGACCGCCGGGCCGGCGCAGATCAAGCGGCGCCGGCGACCGCCGGACCGGCGCAGATCAAGCGGCGCCGGCGACCGCCGGGCCGGCGCCAGCTTCCAGCGGCGCGGGCGCGGCGATCAGGGCGTCAGGCGGTCATTTCTGGGGGGAGAGTCCGGCTGCGGCGAAGAGCCGGGCGCGCAAAGCCGGGTTCTGCCGGGCCTCGGCCAGCACCTGGTCGTATTGCCGTACCGTAAGGCCCTGCGCGGTGATCGCGGCGCTCGCCTTGTCCTTCGCGGCGGCGATCAGGCGCTGCTTGCCGGCGGGATCGGTGGTTTGGGCGAGTTTCGCGCCATAGGTGTGATTGATGTCGAGCACCTGGTGCAGCGCCTTGCCGGCCTTGGCGACGGTTTGCGGCGAGGCGGCGGGGGCGGCTTGCATCGAGCCGGTGGTGGGCGCCGGCATCGGGGTGGGGGCGCTTTGCGGCGCGGTCGCGGCGAAAGCGGGGGATGCCCCGAGGGCGGCGGCGAACAGGGCGACGGCGCCGGCGCGGAAAAGGGTTTGGTCTGTCATGGCAGATCCTCCGTGGAGTGTCCGCCGCGGTCGGGCAGTGAGAGCAGCTTCCGGCGCGCGGCAGCGAACTTCACGGCCGCGCGGCGGCGGCGGGCCGCACGGCCGCCGCGCGGCCGTGGACCGGGGCGGCCGAGGAGCGGCCGCCTTCCTCACGCAAAGATGAGGACCGGGGCCGCCGGGACAAGTTTCGATTTGTTTAGTTACGCCGCCGGATCATGCGGCTTTCGACTGGTCGAGAATCCGCTGGAGATTGGCCACGATGTCCCGCGCGGCGGCGAGGCGGGCCTTCACGTCCATCTCGCGGACCATGACCAGCTTGTGGTCCGGGCGCAGGCGGAGCAGGCCGGCGCGGGTGGCGAGCCAGGAGACGAGGCCGCCGGGATTGGCGAATTCGTTGCCGCGGAAGGCGACGACCATGCCCTTCGGCCCGGCCTCCAGCTTCTCGACGCCGACGGCGCGGCAGGCGCGCTTGAGCGCCACGGTGGCGAGCAGGTTTTCCACCTCCTCGGGCATCGGGCCGAAGCGGTCGACCAGTTCGGCGGCGAGCGCCTCGCTCTCGGCGTCGGTCGCGAGCCCGCCGATGCGGCGGTAGAGGCCGAGGCGGACCGGCAGGTCGGCGACATAGGCTCGGGGATGAGGACGGGCAGGCCGAGGCTGATATTCGGCGTCCAGTCCCGCGCGGCCTCGCGCGATTCGCCGCCGCCGGCAGCCCGCAGCTCGGCCACCGCATCCTCCAGCATCTGCTGATAAAGCTCGATGCCGACCTCGCGGATATGGCCGGACTGCTCGTCGCCCAGCAGGTTGCCGGCGCCGCGCAGGTCGAGATCGTGCGAGGCGAGGGTGAAGCCGGCGCCGAGGGTATCGAGCGTCTGCATCACTTCGAGGCGTTTCTGCGAGGAGGCGGCGAGCGTGTGCGCGGCGGGCCAGGTGAGATAGGCGTAGCCGCGCTGCTTGCCGCGGCCGACGCGGCCGCGCAGCTGGTAGAGCTGGCCGAGGCCGAAGAGATCGGCGCGCCAGATCAGGATGGTGTTCACCGCCGGCATGTCGAGCCCGGATTCGACGATGTTGGTGGCGAGCAGGACGTCGTGCTTGCCCTCGCTGAACTCGGTCATCACCCGCTCGATCTCGGTGGGCGGCAGGCGGCCATGGGCGGTGGCGGTGCGCAGGTCCGGCGCGATCTCGGCCAGGCGCTCGCGCATCCGGTCGATATCCTCGATATGCGGGACGACGCAGAAGATCTGCCCGCCGCGGAAGCGCTCGCGGGCGATGGCCTCGCGGATCACCAGCTTGTCCCACGGCATGATGAAGGTGCGCACGGCGAGGCGGTCGACCGGCGGGGTGGTGATCAGCGAGAGGTCGCGCACGCCGGTGAGCGCGAGCTGGAGGGTGCGGGGGATCGGCGTCGCGGTCAGGGTGAGGACGTGGATGTCCGCCTTGAGCTGCTTGAGCCGTTCCTTGTGGGCGACGCCGAAATGCTGCTCCTCGTCGACGATGAGGAGGGCGAGATCGGCGAAGGCGATGGTTTTGGAGAGCAGCGCGTGGGTGCCGACGACGATGTTCACCGTGCCGTCGGCGAGGCCGGCCTTCACCTTCGCGGTGTCCTTGGCGGAGACGAGGCGGGAGAGCTGCTCGACGCGGATGGGCAGGCCGGCGAAACGCTCGGAGAACAGGCGGTAGTGCTGGCGGGCGAGCAGCGTGGTGGGCACCACCACGGCGACCTGGGCGCCGGACATCGCGGCGATGAAGGCGGCGCGGAGAGCGACCTCGGTCTTGCCGAAGCCGACATCGCCGCAGACCAGGCGGTCCATCGGCTTGCCGGCGGCGAGATCTTCCATGACGTCGGCGATGGCGCGGGCCTGGTCCTCGGTTTCGGTGTAGGGGAAGCGGGCGCAGAATTCGGCGAAGGCGCCATCGTCGGCGGCGAGGATCGCGGCGTCGTGCAGCTTGCGCTCGGCGGCGATGCGGATGAGGCCGGCCGCCATGTCGCGGATGCGGTTGCGGGCCTTGGCCTTGCGCGCCTGCCAGGAGGCGCCGCCCAGGCGGTCGAGCCCGACGCCGGCGGTCTCGCTGCCGAAGCGGGAGAGCATGTCGATGTTCTCGACCGGCAGGAAGAGCTTCTGGTCGCCATCGTAGAGGATGCGCAGGCAGTCATGCGGCGCGCCCTCGACGCTCAGCGTCACCAGACCATCGTAGCGGCCGATGCCGTGATCCTGATGGACGACGAGATCGCCCTCGGCGATTTCGGTGGCGTCGGCGATGAACTGGTCGGCGCGCTGGCGGCGGCGCGGCGGGCGGGCGATGCGCTGGCCGAGCAGGTCCTGCTCGGCGACGATGGCGAGATCGTCGGCGACATAGCCGCGTTCGAGGCCGAGAACGGCGAGCAGCACGGCGTCGCCCTGGGCGATGCGGGCCTCGGCGGCGTTGTCGATCGGGATCGACCGCATGCCGTGGTCGCGCAGCAGGGCGGCGAGACGGTCGCGCGAGCCGGCGGACCAGGCGGCGAGGACGACGCGGCGCCCGGCCTCGCGCCAGCGGGCGGCGAGCAGGCGGAATTCGTCATAGACCGAGGCGATGCCCTGGGCGGAAGCGAGGATGGCGCCGGGACGGCCGCCGGCTTCGACACCCTCGGCCCCGTCGGGCCGGGCGAAGGGGGAGAACACCGTGGCCCCGCGGGCGCGGAGCAGCGTATCGAGGCCGGCGCGGTCGAGATAGAGGCTGGCGGGCGGAATCGGCCGGTAGGGCGCCTCGCCGGCGCGGGGCGGGGCGCGGCGGGCTTCGTAATGATCGGCGATCATCTCGAAGCGGGCGGCGGCGGCCTCCTCGGCCTGGTGGTCGAGGCTGATGGCGGCACCGGGCGCATAGTCGAACACGGTTTCCATCGTCTCGCAGAAGAGCGGGGCGAAATGCTCCATGCCGGGCTGGCGGCGGCCCTCGGAGACGGCCTCGTAGAGCGGGTCGGCCTGCGCCTCGGCGCCGAACATCTCGCGAAAGCCGGTGCGGAAGCGGCTGACCGCCTCGGCATCGAGCGGCAGTTCGGTGGCGGGGCGGAAGGTGAGCTGCGCCAGCGCCTCGCCGCTGCGCTGGGTGCCGGGATCGAAGCGACGGAGCGTGTCCACCGTGTCGCCGAACAGGTCGATGCGGGCGGGGGATGGCTCGCCGGCGGGCCAGACGTCGAAAATGCCGCCGCGCACGGCGAAATCGCCGGGCTCCATCACGGTGCCGACGCGGTGATAGCCGCGCTGTTCGAGGAAGCGGGCGAGATCGTCCGGGGCGGCGGCGCCGCCGGGGGCGATGGTGCGGCTGGCGCCGGCGAAGCGGGCGCGCGGCGGGGTGCGCTGGAGTGCGGCGTTCACCGTGGTCAGCACGATGCGGGTGCCCTTGGCCGGCTCCAGCAGCCGGGCCAGCGCGGCGACGCGATCGGAGACGATGGCCGGGTTGGGCGAGACGCGGTCGTAGGGCAGGCAGTCCCAGGCGGGGAAGCGGATGATTTCGGCGGCGGGGGCGAAGAAGGCGAGCGCGTCCTCCAGCCGGGCGAGGCGGGCATCGTCGCGCGCGATGTGCAGCACCGTGCCGGCCTCGGCGGCGCGGCGGGCGATCAGGTCGGCGTCGAACCCTTCCGGCGCGCCGTAGACGGGAAGCAGGCTCATCGCCCGCGCTTGGCGCCGAACTCGCCCTGGGCGATCTCCGCCGCCTCGTCGCGGATGCGGCGGAGCATGTCCGACTCGGCCTCGGCCGGGACCGGCTTGCGGCCGGTCAGCCAGTCCGCCAGCTCGGCGTCGGGGTGTTCCATCACCGCCTCCAGCGCGTCGAGCGCGTCATCGTCCATCGACCCGATATATTTGCGGGCGAAGCCGCCGATCATCAGGTCGTTTTCATACGTGCCGCGATGGGTGGCCCGGTAGAGCAGCCGGCGGCGGCGCTGTGCCAGCGCCTCGGTCGATACTTCGGTCATGATGGGTTGCGATATAGTGGAGTGCTCCGCCACTGTCAGCCCGTGACCACCAACATCTCCGAGTCGCTGGCGCCGTTGCGGGCCGAGCTTGCCAGCCTGCCGGGAATCGGCCCGAAGCTCGCGGCGCTGATCGCGCGCGCCGTGGGCGGGCCGAGCGTTGGCGACGTGCTGTTTCATCTGCCGCTGCATTTCATCGACCGATCGCGGCATTCGACGCTGGCGGAGGCGGAGCCGGGGATGGTCGCGACGGTGATGGTCGAGGTGGTGCGGCACGAGGCGCCGGCGCGGCAAGGGCAGCCGCACCGGGTGGTGATTCGCGACGCCAGCGGCTTCGGCGAGGTGGTGCTGTTCCACCCCGGGCGGCTGCGGCAGTTTCCGCTGGGGGCGAAGCTGCTGCTGTCGGGCAAGGTCGAGCGGTTCGCCGACCGCCCTACCCTGCCCCATCCCGATTACGTGCTGGCGGCGGCGCAGGCGGCGAGCCTGCCGGCGATCGAGCCGGTGCGGGGGCTGACGGCGGGGCTTTCGGCGCGGGTGATGGCGCGGGCGGTCGAAGGCGCGCTCGCCCGGCTGCCGGAGCTGCCGGAATGGCTGTTGCCCTCCGTGCTGCAAAAGCGGGGCTGGCCGGGCTTTGCCGCGGCGCTGCGGGCGCTGCACGCGCCGGCCGCGATGCCCGGCGATGGCCCGGCGCGGCGGCTGGCCTATGACGAGTTGCTGGCGCGGCAGCTCGCCTTCGCGCTGATCCGCGCGCGGCGGCGGCGGCGGAAGGGGCGCGCCTTTGCCGGCGATGGAAGGCTGCGGGCGGCGGCGCTGGCGCGGTTCGGCTTCGCGCCGACCGCGGCACAGGACGAGGCGCTCGCCGAGATCGACGCCGATCTCGCTTCACCGCACCGGATGCTGCGGCTGTTGCAGGGCGATGTCGGCGCGGGGAAGACGCTGGTGGCGACGCTGGCGATGCTGCGCGTGGTCGAGGCCGGGGCGCAGGCCGCGCTGCTCGCCCCCACCGAATTGCTGGCGCGCCAGCATCTCGCGACACTGGAAAAACTCTGCCCGGTGCCGGTCGCGCTGCTGACCGGCTCGCTCAAGGCCGCAGAGCGGCGGCGCGTGCTGGAAGGGCTCGCCGACGGGTCGATCCCGATCGTGGTCGGCACCCATGCGATTTTCCAGAAGAGCGTCGCGTTCCACGATCTTGGCCTCGCGGTGATCGACGAGCAGCACCGGTTCGGCGTCGGGCAGCGCTTCGCGCTCGGCGCCAAGGGGCGGGCGACGGACATGCTGGTGATGACGGCGACGCCGATTCCGCGCACGCTGCTGCTCTCGCATTGGGGGGAGATGAGCGTGAGCCGGATTCTCGCCAAGCCGGCGGGGCGGCAGCCGATCCGCACCACGCTGCACCCGACGGGGCGGATGGAGGAGATCGTCGCCGCGGTGGCGCGGATGATCCGCCAGGGCGGGCGGGTGTATTGGGTGTGCCCGCTGGTCGCCGAGAGCGAGGCGATGGACATCGCCGCCGCCGAGGCGCGGTTCGCGGCACTCGCAGAGCGGTTCGGCGCGCGGGTGGTGCTGGCGCATGGGCGCCAGCCGATCGAGATTCGGGCGGCGGCGCTGGAGCGCTTCGCCCGCGGCGAGGCGGATATCCTGGTGTCGACCACGGTGATCGAGGTGGGGGTGGACGTGCCGGAGGCGAATGTGATGGTGATCGAGCATGCGGACCGGTTCGGGCTGGCGCAGCTGCACCAGCTGCGCGGGCGGGTGGGGCGTGGGGCGGCGGCGAGTTTCTGCCTGCTGCTGCACGGCGACGAGCTGAGCCAGGCGGCGCGGCGGCGGCTGGCGATCCTGCGGGAGACGGAGGACGGGTTTCGCATCGCCGACGAGGATTTCCGGCTGCGCGGCGGCGGTGACATATTGGGGGCGAAACAGTCCGGCCTGCCCGGCTACCGGCTGGCGGACGCGGAACGCGACGAGGACCTGATTCCGATGGCGCAGAAGGACGCGACATTGCTGCTCGATACCGACCCGCAGCTCGAAACCAGGCGCGGGCGGGCGGCGCGGGTGCTGCTGCACCTGTTCGGGCAGGACCGCGCGATCCGCGCGCTGGTGGCCGGATGAGCCGGGCCTATCCGGAGGCGCCGCGCGTCGGCATCGGGGTGGTGCTGCTGCGCGGCGAGGAGGTGCTGCTGATCCGCCGCGGCCGCAAGCCGGCGCTGGGGGCGTGGAGCCTGCCGGGGGGCGGGCAGGAGCTGGGCGAGACGGCGGAGGCGGCGGCGCGGCGGGAATTGCGCGAGGAGACCGGGCTCGAAGTCGGGGCGCTGATTCTGGCGGCGCATGTCGACTCGATCCATCGCGACGCGGCGCAGCGCATCGAGTTCCATTACACCATTCTCGATTTCGCCGGTCTGTATCAGGGTGGCGAGGCGGTGGCGGGGGATGACGTGACCGACATCGCCTGGGCCAGGGCGGCGGAATTCGACCGCTACGAATTGTGGAGCGAGGCGCGGCGGGTGATCGGCATCGCCCGCCGGCTGCTCGGCGTTGCTACATGAAGAGTTTGCGGTCCTGCTTCATGCCGGCATAGAGCGGGGCCACCCATTTGCCGTAGCCGTTGTAGATTTGCGTCGGCACCACCTCGCCGGTGCCGATGACGCGCTCGCGCGCCTGGCTCCAGCGCAGGGTGGGGTAGTTCGGGTTCACATTGGCCCAGAAGCCGTACATGTCCGGGCTGGTCTTTTCCCAGAAGGTCACCGGCTGGTCCTTGAGGAACTCGATGCGGACGAGGGATTTCGCCGATTTGAAGCCGTATTTCCAGGGCAGCACGACGCGGATCGGCGCGCCGTCCTGCTTTGGCATTTTCGCGCCGTACATGCCGGTGCCGACGAAGGCGAGCTCGTTCATCGCCTCCGCCATGGTCAGGCCCTCGTGATAGGGCCAGGGGAAGAAGGGAATCGACAGGCCCGGCATCACCTTCGGGTCGGCGAGCGAGGTGAAGCGGAGATATTTCGCGCCCGAGAGCGGCTTCGCCAGTTTCACCAGCTCGGCAAGCGGAAAGCCCTCCCAGGGGACGACGAGGGACCAGGCCTCGACACAGCGATGGCGGTAGATGCGGGTTTCGGTGCTGACCTTCTTCATCAGGTCGTCGAAGGAGAGGGTGAAGGGTTTTTCGACCATGCCGTCGATCCGGATGGTCCAGGGTTCGGTGGGGAGTTTCTGGGCCTTGCGCCAGATGTCCTTGTGCAGGCCGAATTCGTAGAAATTGTTGTAGGTTTCGGTGTTGTGGCGGGGGGTGAGGCCGCGCGCGGGGTCGAACCGGGCGGCGGAGGGCGGATAGTCGGCAATGCGATCGCCCGGTTTGGCGTCGGCGAGCGCGATGTTGAGAGGATCGCCCGGTTTGGCGTCGGCCAGCGCGGCGCCGATCTGGCCGAAGCCGAGCATGGCGCCGCCCAGCGTGGCGAGGGCGGCGCGGCGGTTGAGCGCGAGATGCGGGGGTGTTGCATCCCGCTCGGGCAGGGACCAGTCCGGTGTGCGGATGACGTGCATGGTTGTTCTCCTCGGGCGATAGATTACTCTGGTGCGCGAAGGCCATTCATCAACCCGCCGTGACCGCGGCGGGATCACCCATCACAGCTTCGGGACCGCATGACCGACAGACCGATCGACCGCCTCATCGCCGTCATGGCCGCACTGCGGCATCCGGAGACCGGATGCCCGTGGGATCGCGAGCAGGATTTCGCCACCATTGCCCCCTATACGGTCGAGGAGGCCTATGAGGTTGCGGACGCGATCGGAAAAGGCGACGCGGCCGCGCTGCGCGACGAGCTGGGCGACCTGTTGTTCCAGGTGGTCTATCACGCGCGGATGGCGGAGGAGCGCGGCTGGTTCGGCTTCGACGAGGTCGCCGCCGGGATTGCCGACAAGATGATCCGCCGGCATCCGCATGTGTTCGGCGATGCCGAGGCGCGGGATCAGGCGGCGCAGACGCGGGCCTGGGAGGCGGACAAGGCGCGCGAGCGGGCGGCGCGGGCGGAGAGCGGCGTGCTGGATGGCATCGCCACCACGCTGCCGGCGCTGATGCGGGCGCGCAAGCTCGCGGGGCGGGCGGCGCGGGTCGGCTTCGACTGGCCGGATGCCGATTCGGTGCTCGACAAGCTCGACGAGGAGACGGCGGAGCTGCGCGCCGAGCTGGCGGGGGCGGACCCGGCGCGGATCGAGGACGAGCTGGGCGACATGTTCTTCGTGATGGTCAATCTCGCCCGCAAGCTCGGCTGCGATGGCGAGCAGGCGCTGGCGCGGGCGAACGCGAAGTTCGAGCGCCGGTTCCGCGCGGTGGAGGCGCGGCTCGCTGCCGCCGGGACGACGCCGGAGGCGGCCGGGCTCGCCGAGATGGAGGCGCTCTGGCAGGCGGTGAAGCGGGAGGGCTAGAGCACGAAACCCGATCCGAAAGGATCGGAACGTGCTCTAACTTATTCATAAATAGAGCGCGTCGCGCAGGCGGTGCCAGGTGTCGCGGTCGGCGGCGGCGATGAGGCCGCCATCGATATCGGCGGGGCGCCAGGCCTCGCCATCCGGCCGGCGGACATGGCCGCCGGCTTCCTCGACGATCAGCGTGCCGGCGGCATGGTCCCACGGCAGGGTGCGGCGGGAGACCGCGGCGTGCATGTGGCCGGAGGCCATGGCGCGGTAGGTGGCGGCGGCGCAGCGCAGGTTGGGCGTCTGCCCGATTGCGGCGAGGCTGCCGAGCACGCGGGATTTTTCGGCCGGCTCCATGTATTGCCAGGAGACCGAGGCGATCATCTGCGCGAGCGGCGCCGGGGATGCGACGCGCAAAGGCAGGAATTCGGCACGCTCCGCCGCGCCGCGGAGCAGGAAGGCGCCGGCGCCGCGCGTGGCGAGCATGGTGTCGTCGCGCAGCGGGTCGTGGATCAGCCCGGCGATGGTCTCGTTGCCCTCGACCAGGGCGATCATCAGGCCGAACAGCGGCAGGCCGGCGGCGTAGTTCTGGGTGCCGTCGATCGGGTCGATCACGAAGACCGGGCCGGGGCCGGCGACCGCGCCGAGCAGCGCGGGATCGGCGGCGACCGATTCCTCGCCGATCACCGCGACATCGGGGAAGAGGGCGCGCAGGCCCGCGGTCAGCGCGCGCTCGGCCGCCTCGTCGGCCACGGTGACGGGGTCGAGCGGGCCGGATTTGGTGCGCATGTCGGCCGGGCCGATATGGCCGAAGCGCGGCATCACGATGCTGCCGGCGACCTCGCGCAGCAGCGCCGCGATGGCGGAAAGATCGGATCTGTCAGGCATCATGGGCGGGATTCCGGGACGATGGGTCAGGGCGACGGGGCGTGCAGCGCGGCTTCGTGGTCGCGCTCGAAGCGGGCGCGGTCTTCGGGGCGGAGCCGGACCTCGATGGCGATCGACTCCTCGCCATCCGCGCGGGAGAGCACCTCGCCGTGGCGGTAGAGCCAGGCGAGGGCGGCGCCGTCGGCATGGGCGAGCCAGTAGGTCGCGACCTGCATGGCGCCGGCGAGGCGGGCGTCGATCGCGGCGCGCAGGGTTTCGAGATTTTCGCCGGACAGCGCCGAGACGGCGATGGCGGCGGGGCCCGGCAGGTCGGCGGTGGCGGGATCGAGCAGGTCGATCTTGTTCATCACCTCGATGCAGCGGGAGGACCAGCCCTCGTCGATCATGCCGGAGCGGGCCATGCCATCGAGCACCGAGATGACGTCGGCGCGCTGGGCGGCGCTGTCGGGGTGGGCGCAGTCGCGGACATGGAGGATGATGTCGGCGGCGGCGACCTCTTCGAGCGTGGCGCGGAAGGCGGCGACGAGTTCGGTCGGCAGGTCGGAGATGAAGCCCACCGTGTCCGACAGGATGGCATGGCGGCCGGAGGGCAGGACGATGAGGCGCATCGTCGGGTCGAGGGTGGCGAAGAGCTGGTCCTGCGCGTGGACGGTGGCGCCGGTGAGCGCGTTGAACAGGGTGGATTTGCCGGCATTGGTGTAGCCGACCAGGGCGATGACGGGATAGGGCACGCGGTTGCGCGCGGCGCGGTGCAGGGCGCGGGTGCGGCGGACCTCGTCAAGCTCGCGGCGGAGGCGGGCGATGCGGTCGGTGATCAGGCGGCGGTCCGCCTCGATCTGGGTTTCGCCGGGGCCGCCGAGAAAGCCGAAGCCGCCGCGCTGGCGCTCAAGATGGGTCCAGGAGCGGACGAGGCGGGAGCGCTGGTAGGCGAGATGCGCGAGTTCGACCTGGAGCACGCCCTCGGCGGTGCGGGCGCGCTCGCCGAAAATGTCGAGGATCAGGCCGGTGCGGTCGATGACCTTGCATTTCCAGGCACGTTCGAGATTGCGCTGCTGCACCGGGCTGAGCACGGAATCGACCACGGCGACGTCGATTTCGGCCTCGGCGATGGACTCGGCGATGCGGCTCACCTGGCCCTCGCCGAACAGGGTGGCGGGGCGGTGGGCGCGGAGCTGGACGATCTCGTCATGGGCGATGACGAGACCGATGGAGGCGGCGAGGCCGATGGCCTCGGCCAGCCGGGCCTCGGCCTCGCGCGGGCCGTTGCGCCGCCCGCCATGCTCCCAGGGCAGCAGGATGGCGGCGCGGGTGGGCGCGGCCTTTGTCGGTATGCTCAATCCGGCCTACTCGGCGTCGCGATCGGCATCGCCGGCGCGGCCGAGGGTGAGGGTCGCCCCGCTGGCGCTGGCCGGCGCATCGGCCTTGGCCGCGTCGAAGAGCTGGATCGGCGCGCCAGGCATCACGGTCGAGATCGCGTGCTTGTAGACGAGCTGGGTATGCCCGTCGCGGCGGAGGAGGACGGAGAAATTGTCGAACCAGGTGATGACGCCCTGAAGCTTCACGCCGTTCACCAGGAACACGGTGACCGGGGTCTTGCTCTTGCGAACGTGATTGAGGAACACATCCTGCACGTTCTGCGATTTTTCGTTGGCCACGTGTGGAATCCTTTTTTTCTTGCCGTGCATGGCTTGTGCCATGGCGTGGTTGCGTCGACCCGCTTCCGGGAGATCCGGCACGCGAGAGCGGCTCCGGCCCGCCGGACTGCGGGCAGACGGATGGCGCCGATGTGGATATAGACCGGCGCGGCCGCGAAACCAATCAGGCTTGCCGGCGATGGGCGAAAAAAACGACCGTGGCGGCCGTGGTGTCGATCACAAGATCACAAGATCACAAGATCACAAGATGAAGCCGCCGCCCAGAACGCGGGAGTCCTGATAGACGACGCAGGCCTGGCCGGGGGCGGCCAAAGCAGGCGTGTCGAGGGTGACGAGGTTGCGGGCGATGTCGATCTCGGCGGGGTGCGGCGCCTCGCCGGCGCGGAGCTTGACGCTGGCGCGGAACGGGGCGGCGGGCGGATCGATCAGCCAGTTCGGCTCGGCGATCCTCACCTCGCGGCCGCCGGCGCCGCGCGGGCCGACGACGATGCGGCGGCGGGCGGCGTCGATCCTGGTGACGACATGGCCGGAGGCGGCGCCGAGGCGCTTCGCCTGGCCGACCGTGTAGCGGGCGATACCCTGGTGATGGTCGAGCACGGCGCCGTCCTCGGTGACGATTTCGCCGGGGGCGGCGGCATCGGGGCGGAGCTTCGCGACGATGTCGGCATAGGTGCCGGAGGGGACGAAGCAGATGTCCTGGCTGTCCGGCTTTTCGGCGACGGGCAGGTGCATCCGCGCGGCCGCGGCGCGGACGGCGTCCTTGTCCGGCATGGTGCCGAGGGGGAAGCGGGAGAATTCGAGCTGGTCGCGCGTGGTGGCGAAGAGGAACCAGGACTGGTCGCGCCGCGCATCGACCGCGCGGTGAAGCTCGGCCCCGTGCGTCCCCTCCTCGCGGCGGACATAGTGGCCGGTGGCCAGCGCCGCCGCGCCGAGATCGCGGGCGAGGCCGAGCAGGTCGCCGAATTTGAGGTGCTGGTTGCAGCGCACGCAGGGGACCGGGGTGCGGCCCGCGGCATAGGCATCGGCGAAATCGCCGATCACCGCGCTGCGGAAGGCGGTTTCGGCATCGATCACGTAATGGGCGATGCCGAGACGGTCGGCGACGTTGCGGGCGTCGTGGATGTCCTGCCCGGCGCAGCACGCACCCTTGCGGCCGGTGGCGGCGCCGTGATCGTAGAGCTGGAGGGTGACGCCGATCACCTCGTGCCCGGCCTCGTGCATCAGCCCGGCGACGACCGAACTGTCCACCCCGCCGGACATGGCGACGACGACGCGCACGATCTCAGCCGTTCTGCGCGTTCCGCACGCCGGCGGGCAGCTTCACGACGAGCCCGTCCAGCGCCGGGGACATCACGATCTGGCAGCCGAGGCGGGAGGTCTTTTCGAGGCCGAAGGCGAGGTCGAGCATGTCTTCCTCGTCTTCCGAGGCGGCGGCGAGCTTCGCGAACCAGTCGGGCTCGACGATGACATGGCAGGTGGAGCAGGCGAGCGAGCCCTCGCAGGCGCCTTCGATGTCGATCCCGTGCTTGTGGGCGATTTCGAGCACCGACAGGCCGGACGGGGCGTCCACCGTCCGGCGCGTGCCGTCGCGCTCGATGAAAGTCATGTTCGGCATGTGAGACCCTTGATCCGGTTGCGTTGACGAAGGCGCGCGATCCGGGCGCCGTTCACGCTGCGGAGGTAGAGACATGCGCGGATTTGCGCAAGGCGCGGGCGGCAAGACGCCGATATGCGGCGAGGAAGCGGGCCGGCGCATCCGCCGGCGCGTTCCAGGGCAGCGAGACGCGGATGGCGCTGGACGCGAGATCGCCCAGGCCCATCGCGGCGAGGACGTGGCTGCGGGCGACCTTGCCGGAGGAGCAGGCGGCACCGGCGGAGATGCGGATACCTTCGAGATCGAGCGCGATGACCTGGGTTTCGGCGGCAAGGCCGGGCAGGACGAGGCAGGTGGTGTTCGCGAGGCGGGGCGCGCCGGCGCCGGCGATGATTGCGCCGCAATCGCGCGCGCCGGCCTCGATCGCGTCGCGCAGGGCGGCGAGGCGCGGGTCGGGGCGCTGGTCGGGGCGCGGGGTCGCATGCGCGGCATCGAGGGCGGCGGCGAAGCCGGCGATGCCGGGCAGGTTGTGGGTGCCGCCGCGGCGGCCCTGTTCCTGCCCGCCGCCGCGGACCAGCGGGACGAGGCGGGACGCGGCATCGGCGGCGAGCAGCAGGGCGCCCACCCCTTTCGGGCCGCCGAGCTTGTGCGCGGAGACGGCGACGCTGGACGCGCCCTGGGCGAGATAGTCCGGGTTGGGCACGCGGCCGGCGGCCTGCACGGCATCGACATGCAGCATCGTGCCGCTCGCGGCGCAGAGGGCGGCGATGGCGGCGATGTCGTTCAGCACGCCGGTTTCGTTGTTGGCCGCCATGACGCAGGCGAGCGTGGGGCGGTGCGCGGCGAGACACGCGGCGAAGGCCGCATGGTCGAGCCGGCCGGCTTCATCGACCGGGGCGATGACGGCATCCGGAGCGGCGGCGCGGACGGCGTCGTGCTCGGTGGCGCCGATGACGATGCCGCCGCCGGCGGCGAGGCCGTGGATCGCCATCGCGTTCGCCTCGGTGGCGCCGGCGCAGAAGACCACGTTTTCCGGGCGGGCGCCGAGACGCGCGGCGAGGGTGGCGCGGGCGGATTCGAGCAGCTTGCGCGCCGCCCTGCCCTCGGCATGGACCGAGGCGGGGTTGCCGACGAGATCGAGGGCGGCGAGGACCGCCGCGCGGGCCGCGGGGCGGAGCGGCTCGGTCGCGTTGGCGTCGAGATAGAGGCCGGGATCAGCGCCGGGCGATGGGGGCGTCATGATCGGTTTCGCGCGAGTCCGCCTGATACTGCGCGCGCGACTCCGCGCGGGCCACGCGGGCTTCGAGATCGGTTAGTTCGGCACGCAGACGCTCCATCTCGCTCAGCAGCGGGTCGATGCAGGGATCGCAGGGCGTGCCGTAGGGATCGAAGCGGGGTTTGGGCGGGCGGATCGCGGTGCCGCGCTCGACCGGGCGGGCGGGGATGCCGACCACGGTGGTATTCGCCGGCACATCGGCGACCACGACCGCGTTGGCGCCGATGCGGGCGTTCTCGCCGATCAGGATGTTGCCCAGCACCTTGGCGCCGGCGCCGATGATGACGTTGTTGGCCAGCGTCGGGTGGCGCTTGCCGCGCTCGCTCGACGTGCCGCCGAGCGTGACCTGGTGGTAGAGATAGACATCGTCGCCCAGCACGGCGGTTTCGCCGATGACCACGCCCATGCCGTGATCGATCATGCAGCGGCGGCCGATCGTCGCACCCGGATGGATTTCGATTCCCGTCGCCACCCGGGCGAGATGCGAGAGGAAGCGGCCGGCGAGGCGCAGCCGGTGCCGCCAGAGCCAGTTCGCGACGCGGTGCAGCAGGATGGCGTGCAGGCCCGGATAGCACAGCAGAACCTCGAGATCCGACCGGGCGGCCGGATCGCGCTGGCGGTAGGCCCGGATGGTTTCACGCAAAAACATTGAGCTCATGCGACATTTCCGTGGAAAATCTGGATGCCATCCGTTATCTGTGTGCCTCTCCGGCGATATTGGCGCCGGATGGAGGAAATGAAAGCTCTAGCGGGCCCCGGGATACGATTTTTCGGGCGGGAGACGAAGTTTTGGCGCACGGCTTCCCCGGTGTTCATGGCAACAGCGCGACGCGGTGTGCCGCGGGAGGGCTGGACAACCGCGATCCGCATGCCGGACAGGCGGTTTTGGGGCCGGCTTTCGGGGCCATGCTTGCGGGTCGTCGCGCGCGTCATGACGGGGAGAGTAGGTATGCATACCGGACCGGTCAATCATTCGTGGAGGCAACCTATATATAAGTGTCGAAGCCGTTTCCCCGGCTCCGGCGGCACCTGAGGGCGCGAGGGCGGCGGCAGGCCGCCGACGGGGGAACATTCCTGCATCCGGCGACGATCAAGGCCGGGTGATGTGACGATCGATTGGGAAAGACCAGACAAGACCATGCCTGAAGTTATGTTTGCCGGGCCGGATGGCCGTCTCGAAGGGCGTTATCACCATGCCAAGGACCGGGGGGCGCCGCTGGCGCTGGTGCTGCACCCGCATCCGCTGCATGGCGGAACCATGAACAACCGCATCACCTACACGATGTATCAGGTGTTCCAGCGGCTGGGCTTCTCGGTGATGCGGTTCAATTTCCGCGGCGTCGGGCGCAGCCAGGGCAGCTATGACGGCGGCATGGGCGAGATCAACGACGCGGCCGCGGCGCTCGACTGGATGCAGGCGCTGAACCCCGGGCATGGCGGGCTGTGGATTTCGGGCTATTCGTTCGGCGCCTTCGTCGGCATGCAGCTGCTGATGCGCCGGCCGGAGGTTTCGGGCTGGATCAGCGTTGCGCCGCCGGCGGCGCATTACGATTTCGGCTTCCTCGCCCCTGCCCTTGCGGCGGGCTGATGATCCACGGCGACGCCGACGAACTGGTGCCGGAGAATTCGGTGCGCAAGCTGGTCGACAAGCTGAACACGCAGAAGGGTGTCGCCGTCGATTACCGCGTGCTGGAAGGCGCCGACCACGTGTTCGCCAACCATGCCGAGGCGATCGGCGAGGCGGTGGAGACCTATGTCAGCGGCGAGATCGCGCGCAAGCACATGGCGCTGGCGGCCGACTGAGCGGGATCGCGATACGGCAAGAAAGCGGGATCGCGATACGGCAAGAAAGCGGGATCGCGATACGGCAAGAAAGCGGGATCGCGATACGGCAAGAAAGCGGGATCGCGATACGGCAAGAAAGCGGGATCGCGATACGGCAAGAAAGCGGGATCGCGATACGACGAGAAAACGCCCGGCCCCGCGAGGGACCGGGCGTTTTTGATGCGCGCGATCAGGCGAGCGGCGGCGTTGCCGGCTCGGCGACGTGCAGTTCGATGCCGAGCGTGCCGATCAGCGCGGCGATGGGCGGGGGCGGCGGCAGGTCGGTATAGAGGGCGGAGACCTGGGCGAGCGTGCCGATCCGCACCATTGCCGGGCGGCCGAACTTGGAATGGTCGGTGACGAGGACGACGCGGCGGGCGTTGCGGATGATCGCCTGCGAACAGATCACCTCGTCCATGTCGAAATCGTAGAGCGCGCCGTCGGCGTCGATGCCGGAGACGCCGATGATGCCGATATCGACGCGGAAACGGTCGAACATGTCGCGGGTGGCCTGGCCGGTGATGCCGCCATCGCGGTTGCGGACCATGCCGCCGGCGACGATGACGCGGAAATCGGTGCTTTCGCTCATGATCCGCGCGACGTTGAGATTGTTCGTGATCACCGACAGGTCGTGATGGCCGAGCAGGGCGCGGGCGACCTGTTCGGTGGTCGAGCCGATATTGATGAAAAGCGAGGCGTGCTCGGGAATGTCCGCCGCCACCATGTCGGCGATGCGGAGCTTGGCTTCGAGATGGACCACGCGGCGGCGGTTGTATTCCATGTTCTCGATGCTCGACGGCAGGCCGGCGCCGCCGCGGTAGCGGCTGAGCTTGCCATCGGCGGCGAGCGCGTTGAGATCGCGGCGGATGGTCTGCACCGTGACGTCGAAATGGCGGGCCAGCGCCTCGATCGTCTGGAAGCCGTTCTGTTCGACCAGGGCGACGATTTCCGCCCGCCGGCTGATGGATGCGGCATGATCCGACACGCGATGTTCCTTATATTGCATACGAAACGAAAAGAGGGCGGCGTTTCGATTGCGAATATTGTTGGACCAGGGCGCGCGAAAAGGCAATCGGGCGGCACGGGCGGGCAGGCAGACGCAAAAAACCCGGCGGGTTTGCCGCCGGGCGTTTGGCCGGAACCGGTGGAGCGGGCTACTCGCCCTTCTTGCCGCGGGCGGAGCCGGAAGGGGTCGAACCGGCGGTCTTGGTGCCGAGGCCGATTTTCTTGGCGAGGGTGGAGCGCTGCTTGGCGTAGGCGGGCGCGACCATCGGATAGTCGCTCGACAATCCCCAGCGCTCGCGATACTGCTCGGGTGTCAGATTGTAAGCGGATTTAAGGTGACGGCGAAGCATCTTGAGTTTTTTACCGTCCTCAAGACAGACGATATAATCGTTGAAGACGGATTTCTTTGGATTGACTGCCGGCTCGAGCGGCGGCGGCGGCTCTTCGACAGGCTGATCCGTTCCGCTGAGGCTCATATAGACATCCCGGATGAGCGCGGGCAGCATTTCGGCTGAAACCGAATTGTGCGATACATGCGCCGACACAATCTGCGCAGTGAGTTGTAGGAGTTGTTGAGTGTCCTGGCTATCCGGCATCACTGGTCCTTCTTCGCCTCTACTTGATCATTTACCTTAGACTTGATCTGGAGCATTTTGATGTAAATTGCAAGAATTTACCTTTGAAATTCGTCCGAAAGGCGCAGGTAATTTAGCTCAACGCTGTTCCATTTTTTGAAAACGGTTAGAAAATGGTAATCCAGGATACGAAAGTCATGGAACTTCCCGCCCATAACCGGGCCATCGACATTACTGCGGAGACCTGCCCGATGACTTATGTGCGGACCAGGCTGGCGCTCGATTCGATGGCGGCGGGGGAGATTTTGCTGGTGCGGCTGCGCGGCGCCGAGCCGCGGGCGAACGTGCCGCGCGCCGCCGCCGACCAGGGGCACGACCTGCTCGACATGTTCGATCTGCCCGATGGCAGCGCCGTTGTCGTGATCAGGAAAGCGGAAGACTGAACAGCAGCGCGTCGCGCCCGGCGCCGTAATAGTCGCGCCGGCTGCCGGCGGGGCGGAAGCCGGCTTCGCGATAGAGGCTGGCGGCGGCGGCATTGGCGGCGTCGACTTCGAGAAAGACGGTCTCGGCCCCCCTGCCCCGCGCCGCCGCCAGGGCGGCGGCGAGCAGGGCGCGGGCGATGCCGCGCCGGCGGGCGGCCGGGGCGACGCCGATGGTCAGGATCTCGGCCTCGCCGGCGACCGCGCGGGCGATGACGAGGCCGCCGGCGGGGTCGATGAAGCCGAAGGTCGTCGGGTTTTGGAACAGGGCCGCGAAGGCGGTATCCGGCCAGGGATTGTCCGGGAAGGCGGCGGCGTGGATCGCGGCGAGGGACGCCGCATGGGCCATTGTGGCGGGCAACGGGGCGGGCAGCGGGGCGGGCACGCTCAGCGGCGCGGCGGCGGGCGCAGGCCGGCGGCGGGCAGGCGGGCCTCGGGCGGGTCGACATAGAGCGGGGCGGCCGCGCGCGGCGGCAGCCCGGCGGCGAGGCGCTGGCGCAGGGCGATGGCGATGCCGGCGATGGTGCAGGCGTCGATCCCGGTGGGCACGGCATCGATCCCGGCCGCGGCGAGGCGGGCGGCGATGTCGGCCGCGCGGTCGCCGGCGATGGCGATCGGGCCCTCCGGCGCCGGCAGGTCGGGCTCGTCGACGGCGCTGGCGGCGCCGTTTCGTTCGAGGAAAAGCCGGCCGCGCCGCGCCGTGGTGACGACCCAGAGCGGGCGGCCGAGGCCGGGCAGCATCGCCGCCATCGCCTCGCCCACGGTGACGCCGTGAACCGGCACGCCGGCGGCGACGCCGATTCCCTGGGCAAGCGCGAGGGAGGCGCGCAGGCCGGTGAAGCTGCCGGGGCCGATGGTGACGGCGATGCCGTCGAGCGCCGCCGCGGCAAGCCCCGATTCGGCCAGGCAATCCGCTGCCCAGAGCGGCAGCAGGTCGGCCAGGCCGGTTTCGGGCGCGCCCTCGCGCGCGGCGAGCACGCGATCGCCCGCGATCACGCCGGCGCGGGCGGATTTCAACGCGGCGTCGAGCACCAGCAGGCGCGCGGCGGGCGGCGCCATGTCAGAGCAGGACGCAGGCTTCGTCGAACCCGAGGCGCGGGGCGCGGGGGAACGGGTCCGCCGGCTCGCCGTAGCCGAGATTGATCAGGAAATTCGAGCGCCAGCCCTGGTCGGAGAGGAAGGTCTGGTCGACCTTCGCCTTGTCGAACCCGGACATCGGGCCGCAATCGAGCCCGAGGGCGCGGGCGGCCATGATGAGGTAGGCGCCTTGCAGCGTGCCGTTGCGGAAGGCGGTTTCCTCGGCGAGGTCGGGGTTGCCGGCGAACCAGGCGCGGGCATCGGCATGGGGGAAGAGCTTCGGCAGGTGCTCGTAGAATTGCGGGTCGTGGGCGACGATGACGGTGACTGGGGCGGCCATCGTCTTGTCGATATTGCCGGGGTTGAGGGCGGGTTTCAGCCGCTCGCGCGATTCGGGGCTGCGCAGGAAGAGGAAGCGCGCGGGCGAGCAATTGGCCGAGGTGGGGCCGTATTTCAGCAGGTCGTAGAGTTCTTGCAGCGTGTCGTCCGGGACCGGCGCGCCGGTCCAGGCGGATTTGGTGCGGGCGGTGCGGAACAGCGCATCGAGCGCGCCGGCATCGAGGGTCATGCGGACACTCCGTTGGGTTCGGGACGTCGGGGCGGCCCGGTCAGGCCGCCGGCCGGCTCAGGCCATCACCTGCTGCACCGATTTCACTTCGGGGACGTAATGCCTGAGCAGGTTCTCGATACCCATCTTGAGGGTCGCCGTCGAGGAGGGGCAGCCGGAGCAGGCGCCCTGCATGTGCAGCGAGACCACGCCGTCGCGGAAGCCGCGGAAGACGATGTCGCCGCCATCGCCGGCGACCGCCGGGCGGACCCGCATGTCGAGCAGTTCCTTGATCTGGTCGGCGATCTCGCGGTCGGCCGGGTCGACATCCTCCGCCGCCGCGTCCTGGGCGCTGTCCATCACCGGGCGGCCGGAGAGGTAGTGCTCCATGATCGCGCCGAGAACCTGCGGCTTGAGCGAGGGCCAGGCGCCGGGATCGTCGCTGGTGACGGAGACGAAATCGCCGCCGAGGAAGACGCGGGTGACGCCGGGCAGCGCGAACAGGGCCGCGGCCAGCGGGCTCGCGCCAGCCGCCTCGGCGGTGTCGAAATCGGCCGAGCCCTGGCCGAGCACCTCGCGGCCGGGGAGGAATTTCAGCGTGGCGGGGTTGGGGGTGACATCGGTTTCGATGAACATTGGCGGTCTCCGTCGTCAAACCGGACCTGTGCGGTCCTCTCCGGCACAACATCGTCCCGATCGGGGCAAAGAACAAGGGGGGCTGACGCAGGGCGAAACCGCGGATGAAATCGCCGTAGGCCATGATTCCGACACGGCGGCGCCAGCATCGCGTCATGAAGGGCGGGCTAGAGCGGGGTGGTTCAACCAACCGGAGTTCCGACATGAAGCCGATCCGCTCCCTCCGCGCCCACGCGCCCGCCGCATTGCTGGCCGCGACCATGGCCGGCGCCTCGATCGCCGCGATCGCCCTGCCGCATGCAAGGGCGGCGACACCCGAGAGCAAGAGCAAGACCACGACCACGGCCACCCCTGCCCCGCAGTCGCGCATGCTCGCGCATGTCGATCACCGGCTCGCGGCGCTGAAGGCGAAGCTGCGGATCACCGCTTCCGAGCAGGACGCGTGGCACGGCTTCGCCCAGGTCTCGCGCGACAACGCGACCTCGATCGCGACGCTCTACCAGAGCCGGGCCGCGCATCTCGCGACGATGAACGCGGTGCAGAACATGGAGTCCTTCGCCGCGATCCAGGCGAAGCAGGCGGACAACATGAACAAGCTGACCGCCGCGTTCCAGACGCTCTACGGCAAGCTGGACGCGGCGCAGCAGAAGACGGTCGATTCCATGTTCCGGACCTATGCCGAGCACCACATGGCGCATCACCGGAAGCTACGCGCCAAGGGCTGACGCCCCCTCAGCGCTCGGCGAGGACGAGGCGGCGGCGGCCGGCGCGCAGCGGGATGAGCCCGGCGACGTCCTTCGTCGCCTCGGTGATGACGACGCCGCCGGCCTGGGCGGCGATGCGCCGCCCGGCGCGCTCGATGAGCGGGGCGGCGCGGAGGATGGCGCGGCCGCCGAGCGGGGGGAGGAAGAGCGCGGCGTCGCGCCGTTCGACCCGGAACAGCGAATCGGCGAGCATGCGGCCGAGCTGGGAGGGCGAATAGGGCTGGCCGTGGCCGAAGGGCGTGCGGTCGAGATAGGCCCAGGACGAGGCGCGGTTGGGCACGACCACGATCATCCGCCCCTCGGGGCGCAGCACCCGCCAGGCCTCGCGCAGCAGGCGGCGGGCGGTTTCGGCGTGTTCGAGACCGTGGATCAGCAGCAGCCGGTCGATGCTGACATCGGCGAAGGGCAAGGCATCGTCCTCGACCAGCGCGCTGAGGCCGGGGCGGGCGATGGGCCAGGGGGCGGCGCCGATCTGCGCCGGCACGGCGGCGATGCAGCGCGCCGCCTGGTCGCGCCAGAGGCGCAGATAGGGGGCGGGATAGCCGAGGCCGAGCACCTCATGGCCGCGCGCCTCGGGCCAGAAATCGCGCAGCCGGGCGCGGATCAGCCGTGCGGTGGCGGCGCCGCGCGGCGTGGCGTAGAAATCGGCGATCGAGGGCGCATCGAGACGCATCCCTCCCCTATAGCATGTGAGAAGGACGGAGCATGGCCATTTCCCATCGCGGCTTCACGATCACGCGGGTGCCGATGCTCGCCGACAATTACGCCTGGCTGGTGGCGCATGGCGGCGCGTCCGCCTTCGTCGATCCGGCGGACGCGGCGGCGGCGATCGGGGCGGTGGAGGACGCGGGCGGGCGGCTGGACTGGGTGCTGCTGACGCATCATCACGACGATCACATCGCCGGGGCGGTGGCGCTCGCGGCGCGGTTCGGCGCGCTTATCGCCGGCAACGCGGCGGATGCGGCGCGGCTGCCGAAACTCGACGTAGCGCTGGCGCCGGGGCAGACGATCGATCTCGGCGGGGCGGCGGTGCGGATGATCGCGACCCCGGGGCATACGGTCGGGCATGTGACCTACGTGTTCGGCGATGCGGCGGCGGCGTGCGGCGACACGCTGTTCAGCCTCGGCTGCGGGCGGATGTTCGAGGGCACGCCGGCGCAGTTCCATGCGAGCTTGCAGGCGCTGGCGGCACTCGACCCCGAGACGCTGATGCTGTGCGGGCATGAATATACGCTGTCGAACGCGCGGTTCGGCCGGCATGTCGACCCCGACAACGCCGCGCTCGCGGCGCGGGCGGCGGAGGTGGAGCGGCTGCGGGCGGCGGGCGCGCCGACGCTGCCGGTGCGGCTTGCCGACGAGCTGGCGGCCAACCCGTTTCTTCGCGCCGCCTCGGCCGAGGAATTCGCCCGGCTGCGCGCCGCCAAGGACAGGTTCTGATCCCGGCCGCGGGCCGGAGCAGGAGTCTGACCAAGGCGGCGGGCCGGGGCAAAGATCAGGGCGAGAGCAGCGGGGCGATCTGGTCGAGCACGGCGGCGTCCTCGATCGTGGGCGGGATGACGGGCTGCGCGCCGTTGGCCATCTGCTTCATCGTGGCGCGAAGGATCTTGCCGGAGCGGGTCTTGGGCAGGCGCTGGACCACCAGCGCGTCCTTGAAGGCGGCGACCGGGCCGATGCGCTCGCGCACCAGGGCGACGAGTTCGGCGGCGATTTCGGCATCCGGCCGGGCGACGCCGGATTTCAGCACGACGAGGCCGAGCGGCACCTCGCCCTTCACCGCGTCCTGCCGGCCGATCACCGCGCATTCGGCGACATCGGGGTGGGCGGCGAGGACCTCTTCCATGGCGCCGGTCGAGAGGCGGTGGCCGGCGACGTTGATGATGTCGTCGGTGCGGCCCATCACCCAGATATCGCCATCCGCATCGACCATGCCGGCATCGCCGGTGCGGTACCAGCCGGGGAAGGCGTCGAGATAGGCGCGGCGGTAGCCCTCGTCGTCCTGCCAGAGGGTGGGGGCGCAGCCGGGGGGCAGCGGCAGGCGGATGGCGAGGGCGCCGACCTCGCCCTGGGGCATGAGCCCGCCCTCGGGTTGAGGGCCTGGACGTCGTAGCCGGGACAGGGGCGGCCGCCGGAGCCGGGCTTGAACGCGGTGAGGCCAAGGCCGCGGAAGCGGGCGGAGATCGGCCAGCCGGTTTCGGTCTGCCACCAGTTGTCGATCACCGGCTTGCCGAGCAGGGCGGCGACCCATTCGGCGGTCGGCGGGTCGCAGCGCTCGCCGGCGAGGAACAGGGCTTCGAGCTTCGAGAGATCATATTGGCGGGTGAGCGCGCCCGCGGGGTCCTGCTGCTTGATCGCGCGCAGGGCGGTGGGGGCGGTGAAGAGGGTTTTCACCCCGTGCTGGGCACAGACGCGCCAGAAGGCGCCGGCATCCGGCGTGCCGACGGGCTTGCCCTCGTACATCACGGTGGTGACGCCGGCGAGCAGCGGCGCGTAGACGATATAGGTGTGGCCGACGACCCAGCCAACATCGGAGGCGGTCCACATCACCTCGCTGGCGGAGCCGGGGCCGGGGTGGACGTCGTACATCATCGGGATGGTGGCGGCGAGGGCGACGGCGTGGCCGCCATTGTCGCGGACGATGCCCTTGGGCCGGCCGGTGGTGCCGGAGGTGTAGAGGATATAGAGCGGGTCGGTCGCGGCGACGGGGACGGGATCGTGCGGGGCGGCGGCGGCCTCGGCGTCGAGATAATCCTCGTCGCGGCCGGGGACCAGATCGGCGCGCAGGGCCTCGCGCTGGAAGATCAGGCAGGCGCGCGGCTTGTGGGCGGCGCGCTCCAGGGCGGCGTCGAGGATCGGCTTGTAGGGCACGACGCGGCCGGGTTCGAGGCCGCAGGAGGCGGCGATGACGAGTTTCGGCTCGGCGGAATCGATGCGGCTGGCCAGCTCGGGGGCGGCGAACCCGCCGAAGACGACGGAATGGATGGCGCCGAGCCGCGCACAGGCGAGCATCGCGATCGCCGCTTCGGGGACCATCGGCATGTAGATCACCACGCGGTCGCCCTTCGCGACACCGCGGGCGGCGAGCGCGCCGGCGAGTTTCGCCACCCGGTCGCGCAGGGCGCGGTAGGTGTAGCGGGCGATGCGGCCTTCCATCGCGCTGTCCCAGATCAGGGCGATGCGCTCGCCGGCGCCGGCGGCGATGTGACGGTCGAGGCAGTTGGCGGCGGTGTTCAGCGTGGCGCCGGGAAACCAGCGGCCGAACGGGCCCTGCGCGGGGTCGAACACTTTTTCATAGGGGGTGATCCAGTCGATGCGGCTTGCGGCCTCGTGCCAGTAGGCCTCCGGGGCTTCGTGCCATGAATCGTAGCGCGCCTGGTAGTGGCTGGACATGTCTTTCGCTCCCGTCGGTTCCGTTGGCCGGTCGTTGCCGGAGAGACTAGGAGCAAGCGGTGCCGCGGGCAATCGGGGGGGACGGCGGATCGGGGCGGAGATGAGCGCCGCGGCGCGGGATTGCGCGCTGCTGGAGGTCCGGGCGGGAATCGAACCCACATCCAAGGATTTGCAGTCCTCTGCATAGCCACTCTGCCACCGGACCGGCGCGGCTGAACCCGGCTTATCGGGCCGGGACCGGCGGCGGTCAAGCCCCGGGGATCGATGGCTTTGCCGGATCGGGCCGCGCGTCCTATAGAGGGGCGGCTTCAGCGTAGAGGATCTCCGATGTCGGACAAAGAAGGATATTTCCGCGCCGCCCGCACGATGATGGTGGACGGCCAGATCCGGCCCAACAATATCGCGGACGACCGGATCATCATCGCGATGCGCACGATCCGGCGCGAGCGGTTCTGCCCGGCGGCGCAGGCGGGCCTTGCCTATGCCGACGCCGACCTGCCGCTCGGCGGCGGGCGGTTCATGCCGGCGCCGCTCGGCGTGGCGCGGCTGGCCTATTTCGCCGCCCCCTCCCCCGGCGCGCGGGTGCTGGTGGTGGGCGCGAACACCGGATACGGCGCGGCGGTGCTGGCGGCGTGCGGCGCGCGCGTGACGGCGCTGGAGGAGGACGCGGGCCTGCGCGCGGCGGCGGCGGCGGCGCTGGCCGCCGAGGCGCCGGAGGTGCGGCTGATCGGCGGCGCGCTCGCCGCGGGCGCGCCGGCGGAGGCGCCGTTCGACGTGATCGTGATCGAGGGCATGGTGGACGCGCTGCCGGAGGGCTTCGCCGCGCAGCTCGCGCCGGGCGGAAAGCTGGTGGGCGTGCTGCGCGAGGGCGGCATCGGCCGGCTGGTGGTGGCCGAGGCGGTTGGCGGGCGGTTCGCCCACCGGGCCATGGCGGATTGCAACATGCCGGCGCTTGCGGCCTTCGAACGTAAGATTGCATTCAGTTTTTGATATCATGATGGATTTGATGTTCTCATTTGAGGAGACAGCCCCTTTGCGAACAGGACGGGCACGGCCGGGAAACCGGCGGATTCGGGCGGCGTTGACGGCGGCATTGCCGGTGGCGGCGCTGCTGGCCGCGCCGGCGGCGCGGGCGGCGGGCGACGGGCGCCCGGCGACGCTGACCGCGGCGCTGGCGCAGGCCTATTCCAACAACCCGACCTTGCAGGAACAGCGGGCGACGCTGCGCGCGACCGACGAGAACGTGCCGGCGGCGCTTGCCGGCTGGCGGCCGACGATCACCATCCAGGGTTCGGCCGGGCGGGTCGACGAGACCACCGAGAGCGCGTTCAACGCGGTCAACGCGCTTGGCCAGACCCAGCTGACGCGCTCGACGCTGACCGCGGCGCGCAACGACGCGATCGGGCAGATCACCGTCAACCAGTCGATCTTCGATGGCGGGCTGACGATCGCGAAGGTGCACCAGGCGAAGAACGAGGTCTATGCCGCGCGGGCGCAACTGCTCGCGACCGAGCAGAGCGTGTTCGGCAAGGTGGTCAACGCCTATGTCACGGTGATCACCGACCGGCATCTGCTGGCGCTCGACCGCAGCAACGAGGCGGTGCTGGCGCAGCAGCTGCGGGCGGTGAAGGACCAGTTCAAGGTCGGCGAGATCACCGAGACCTCGGTGGCGCAGGCCGAGGCTTCGCTGGCCGGGGCGCAGGAGCAGATCGCGGTGGCGCGGGGCAACCTGCATATCGCCGACGAGAATTTCCGCCAGCTGGTCGGCGCCTATCCGGCGAAGACGCTGGTGCCGCCGCAGCCGCTCGCCCTTGGGCGCGCGGGCAAGCAGGCGCTCGCCCGCGCGGCGCTGGCCAACAACCCGACGGTGGTGGCGGCGCTGTTCACCATGGCGTCGAAGAAGGATTCGATGGATGCGGCGGTGGCCGGGCTCGGGCCGCAGCTTTCGCTCTCGGCCTCGGCCTTCGACGAATCGAACCCCAGCGGGCCGCATTCGCGCACCACCGGCGGGCAGATCCTCGCCAACCTCACCATCCCGCTCTACCAGGGCGGCAAGCAATATGCCGCGATCCGCCAGGCGCGGGACAATGTGCAATACGCCTATGCCGGGGTGATCGACGCGCAGCGCGCCGCCGTGCAGCAGGCGACCCAGGCCTTCGAGGGGCTGAAGGCGGCGCGGGCGGCGATTGCCAGCAGCCGGGCGCAGATCCGGGCCGACGCGATCGCGCTCGACGGCACCGAGCGGCAGGAGATCGTCGGCACGCGCGACACGCTCGACGTGCTGAACGCGCAGCAGCAGCTGTTCAACGCGCAGACGACGCAGATCCAGAACATCGCCTCCGAGGTTGACGAATCCTACGCGATCGCGGCGGCGATCGGGCGGCTGACGGCGAGCGACCTCGCCTTGCCGGTCACGCAGTATGACGACCTCAAATATTACGACACCGTGAAGGGCGCGCTGTTCGGCAACGGCAACGTCGCCTTCCGCAATGCCGGCATCGCGCCGGACGGCACCCTGCTCGCCCGGCCCAAAACGGCGCCGGACGGGCCCAGCGAACTGCACATCAAGCCAGGGGACACTCACCCATGAGCGGAACGCCAACGGATCAAGCGGCCGAACCCTCGATGGACGAAATCCTTTCCTCCATCCGCCGCATCCTCAAGGACGATGACGCCGTCGCCATGCCGGCGGCGGAGACGGAGACGGCGGCGGCCCCGGCCGCCGGGCCGGTGCTCGACCTCGACCCGACGATGATGGTCGCGGAAGGGCGCGTCACCCCGAAGCCGGAGACGGGCGACGCGCTCGCACAGGGCGGCGCCATGGCGGCGGGGGCGGTGCTGTCGGGCGCGACGCCGCCGGGCATGGCGCTGGACCAGACGATCGACGCCGCCGCGGTGTCGCTGCGCGATCCCGAGCGGCTGGTCAGCCCCGAGGCCGCGCAGCGCGCCGCCGAGCATATCGGCGCGCTGCGCCGCACGGTCGCACCGGAGCGGGGGCTCGCACTCGGGCGCGGCGACATCACCATCGAGGAGATGGTGCGGGCGGAATTGCGGCCGCTGCTGAAGGCCTGGCTCGACGATCATCTGCCCAATGTGGTGGAGCGGATCGTGCGGTCGGAAATCGAGCGGCTGATCGGCGAGGACGGCCCGTAAGGCGCGCCTGGCGGGCTTTCGCCCCTGCCCGGTTTCGCGCATAAGAGCCTCATGCTGGACAAGACTTTCGACCCCGCCGCGTTCGAGACGCGGCTCTATGAAATCTGGGAAAACGCCGGCGCCTTCGCCGCCGATCCCTCGCGCGCGGCCGCACCCTTCACCATCATGATCCCGCCGCCCAACGTGACGGGGAGCCTGCATGTCGGCCATGCGCTGACGATGACGTTGCAGGACGCGCTGATCCGGTATCACCGGATGAGCGGGCGGGACGCGCTGTGGCAGCCGGGGACCGACCATGCCGGCATCGCCACCCAGCTGATGGTGGAGCGCGAACTCCAGCGCGAGGGCACATCGCGCCAGGAGATCGGCCGCGACGCCTTCCTGGAGCGGGTGTGGAGCTGGAAGGCCGAGCAGGGCGGCAACATCACCCGCCAGCTGCGCCGGCTCGGCGCCTCGCCGGACTGGTCGCGCGAGCGCTTCACCATGGACGAGGGGCTGTCGCAGGCGGTGCGGACCATCTTCGTCCGGCTGTTCAATGACGGGCTGATCTACCGCGCCAAGCGGCTGGTGAACTGGGACCCGGTGTTCCGCTCGGCGATTTCCGACCTCGAGGTCGAGATGCGCGAGGTGAAGGGGAATCTCTGGCATTTGCGCTACCCGATCGAGGGGACGGCGCGGACCATCACGGTGGCGACGACGCGGCCGGAGACGATGCTCGGCGATACCGCGGTGGCGGTGCACCCGACCGACGAACGCTATGCCGACCTCGTCGGCCGCACCGTGATCCTGCCGATCACCGGGCGGCGGGTGCCGATCGTCGCCGACGAGCATTCCGACCCGGAGAAGGGCTCGGGCGCGGTGAAGATCACGCCGGCGCATGATTTCAACGATTTCGGCGTGGGTCAGCGGCATGGGCTGGCGATGCCCTCGGTGCTGGACCGCGAGGCGCGGATCACGCTGGCCGAGATCCGCGCCGAATGCGCGCCGCAAGACGCGGCGTTTCTCGACAGTCTTGACGGGCTCGACCGGTTCGAGGCGCGGCGGCGGATCGTGGCGCATCTGGAGGAGACCGGCGCGCTGGAGACGATCGAGCCGCATGTGCACGCGGTGCCGCACGCCGACCGCTCGAACGCGGTGATCGAGCCGCTGCTGACCGAGCAGTGGTTCTGCAACGCCGAGGCGCTGGCGGGGCCGGCGATCGCGGCGGTGGAGGACGGGCGGGTGCAGTTCGTGCCGAAATCGTGGGAGAACACGTATTTCGCCTGGATGCGCAACATCGAGCCGTGGTGCATCTCGCGCCAGCTCTGGTGGGGGCACCGGATTCCGGCCTGGTATGCGCCGGATGGGAGCGTGTTCGTCGCCGAGACCGAGGCGCAGGCCCGGGCGCAGGCCGAGGCGCGGTTCGGCGCGGCGGTGGCACTGCGGCAGGACGAGGACGTGCTCGATACGTGGTTCTCCTCCGCGCTGTGGCCGTTCTCCACGCTCGGCTGGCCGGAGACGACGGCGGAGCTGGCGCGCTACTATCCGGGCGACGTGCTGGTGACGGGGTTCGACATCA
>NZ_CAJQZK010000067.1:0-100447 GCF_907164655.1 Acidocella sp. C78 | reverse complement strand
CCAGCGTTCGTCGGACGCGGCGAGGCGGATCACCCCGCTCATTCTCGGCTCGCGCCGCCAGGTGACGGAAGGCGTCGCTCTGGTGGCCCGCACCGGCGAGGCATTGCAGGGCATTTTCCGGGACGTCGAGGCGATGAATGGGCGGATCGGCGAGATGGCGGCGGCGATTGCCGCGCAGTCCGACGATATCGGCGCGATCAATTCGGCAATCGGCTATCTCGACCAGGCGATCCAGCAGAATGCGGCGATGGCCGAAGAGGCCAACGCCGCCACCGCCACCCTTGCCGGGCAGGCGGAGGCGCTTTCGGGGATCGTCGGGCGTTTCCGGTTTGCATCCGGCGCGGCGAAGCCGGACGCGCCGCCGCTTTTGCGCCTGGTGCGGAGCGAGGCGTCCTGATCCGGCCCGGCGTTGCGCGGTTCGGAACCGCGCCGGGCTTCAGACGGCCGGATCGGGCGGCGGGCCGGATAGCAGCGAGCTGCCCCGGGCGACGAGGCGGAGCCCGACCTCGATGCGCTCGGGCGGGAGGGCATCGCCCCGGCGGCGGGCAGCGACCGCGCGGGCCAGCATCGCTCCGGCGCGCTCGCCAATACCCCGCGCATCCACCGCGACGGTGCTGATCGCCGGCACGGCGCAGCGCGACACCTCGAAATCGCCGAAGCCGCCGATGGCGATGCGCGCCGGCACGGCGATACCCCGCCGCTGGCATTCGCCGATCGCGCCGAAGGCGATCAGGTCGCTGGCGCACACGACCGCGTCGATCTCGGGCCAGCGTTCCAGCAGCCGCGCCATGCCCTCGGCGCCGTGGCGCATCGAGAGCGGCGGCTGGCCGTGGCGGAACAGACGAGGCGGGCCGAGCCCGGCGGAAGCCAGCGCCTCTTCATAGCCACGGCCGCGCTCCTCGCCGCGCGGATCGCGCCTTGAGGCGCCGCCGAGAAAGGCGATTCGGCGGCGCCCGATCGATGCGAGATGCGCCGTCATCGCCGCCCCCGCGGCACGGTTGGAGAAGCCGACCACGCCGCCGATGGGGGACGCGGGCAGATCCCATGTCTCGACCACCGGCAGCGCCGAGCGGCCGAGCAAGGCGGCGACGCGCCGGCTGTGCGCCCCGCCGGTCAGCACGATGCCCTCGGGCCGGTGGCGCATCAGCGTGTGGAGCAGCGCCTCCTCGCGGGCGCTGCTGTAGAGCGTGGTGCCCAGCAGCAGGTCGAGCCCTGCCTGGCGGAGCGCGGCCTCAAGCCCGGCGACGGTTTCGGCGAAGTTGGAATTGTCCATCGAGGGAACGATGGCGGCGACGAAGCCGGACCGCCGGCTGGCCAACGCGCCGGCCGCCGCGTGCGGCACATAGCCGAGCCGGGACACCGCCTCCATGATCCGCGCCCGCGTCGGCGCCGCCACCACCGCGCCGCGCAACGCCCGCGAGACGGTCATTTTCGACACGCCGGCGGCGGCGGCGACATCGTCCATCGTCGGCGCGCGATCGAGCGGGGAGGTCATCGCGCCAGCGCCTAGAAGGCGAGCTGGACCTTCACCGCGCGCGCCTTGTCAGCCGCGAGCGCGAAAGCCTCCGCCGCCCGCGCCGCCGGCAGCACCGCGCTGAGCAGGGGGTCGGGGTCGATCGCGCCGGATGCGAGCAGCGCCACCGCCTCGGCGAATTCGGGGCCGAAGCGGAAAGCGCCGGCCAGCTCGATCTCCTTGCTCACCAGCGCCATCAGCGGCAGGGTCATGTCGCCGCCAAGACCGAGCTGGACGATCCGTCCCTGCGGGCGCACCACCGCGATCAGCCCGGCGAGCGAGGCGGCGGCACCCGACGCCTCGATCGCCGCATCGAACCGGCCCTTGCCCTCGGCGAAGCGGGCGAGACCCTCCGGTTTCTGACCGAGATCGACCGTTTCGGTCGCGCCAAGCCGGGCCGCGAGGGCGAGCGGGGCGCCAAGCACGTCGCAGGCGACGATCTCGGCAGCACCACGATGCCGTGCCGCGAGCAAGGCGAGCAAGCCGATCGGCCCCATGCCCGCGATGATCACCCGCATCCCCGGCCCGATCCCCGCCCGCGCCGCGGCGTGCAGCCCCACCGCCAGCGGCTCGGCGAAGGCGGCGCGCTCGACCGACAGCCCCGCCGGCAGCCGGACGAGCTGGCGCGCCGGCACCGTGATCGCGGAGCGGAACGCGCCGTTGATGTGCGGCCGGCGCATCGCGCTGCCGAAGAACCGCATGTCGGCGCAATGCTGCGTCGCCCCGGCAAGGCAGAACCGGCAGGCGCCGCAGGGCAGCGACGGGTCGATCGCCACCGCCTCGCCGGGCGCGAAACCCGACGCGGCGCCGGCAACCTCCACCTCGCCCGCCACCTCATGGCCGAGCACCATCGGCTCGGCCAGGCGCACCGGGCCGAAGCCGCCATGGCGCATGTAATGCAGGTCGGAGCCGCAGATCCCGCCGCGCAGCACCCGCACGCGCACCTCGTCCGGCCCCGGCGGCGGCGCGGGGCGATCCTCGATCCGGAGATCGCCCGCGGCGTGGATCACGATCGCTGTCATGGTGATTTCCTCCTTGAGCGGTGGGCCGGGTTCGTGTTACGGCATCAAAAGTGTTACCGCTAACATGCGCCGGTTTCGGCAGTTCGGCAACCATCCGGCACGAGCCGGCATAAAATTCGAGACCGGCCCGTGCCGGCGGATCAGAAAAATGACCGGCATTTGCCGGTGGAGCCAATAAATGACCGGCATTTGCCGGTCGGGGATGGATACGTGGGACTGACTCTGTTCGACCTTTCGGGCCGCAGGGCCCTGATCACCGGCGGGCGCAGCGGCATCGGCCGCGCCATCGCCACCGGGCTCGCCGAGGCCGGGGCGACGGTCATTCTGAACGCGCGCGACGCCGGGCGGCTGGAGGAGGCCGCCGCCGCGCTGCGCGCCCTCGGGCTCGACGCCCATGCCGCCTGTTTCGATGTCACCGACGCCGACGCCACCGCGGACGCCATCGCGCGGATCGAGGCCGACGGGCCGATCGACATCCTGGTGAATAACGCCGGGCTGCAACACCGCGCCCTGGCGGCGGATTTCCCGCTCGACGCCTTCGACCGGATCATGGCGCTCAATGTCCGCGCCGCCTTCGTGATGGCGCAGACGGTCGGCCGGCGGATGCTCGCCCGCAACCGCGGCAAGATCATCAACATCGCCTCGGTGCAGAGCGAGCTGGGCCGCGCCTCGATCACGCCCTACACGATGAGCAAGGGCGCGGTCCGCCAGCTCACCCGCGGGCTCTGCGCCGAATGGGGCGGGCGGAACATTCAGGTCAACGCCATCGCGCCCGGCTATTTCCGCACCGAGCTGACCGCAACCCTCACCGCCGACGCCGATTTCTCCGCCTGGCTCGCCGCGCGCACGCCGGCCGGGCGCTGGGGCGAGCCGGACGAGCTGAAGGGGGCGGCGATTTTCCTCGCCAGCGCCGCGTCGGATTTCGTCAACGGCCAGATGATCTTCGTCGATGGCGGGCTGACGAGCGTCGTATGACCGCGATCGGGCTGATCGGCGCGGGGGTGATGGGCAGCGCGATCGCCCGCCGCCTGCTCGCCGCCGGGTTCGGCCTGCGCGTGCACGACCGCAATCCGCCGAAGCTCGCCGCCCTCGCCGCGCAGGGCGCCCTGCCCGCCGCCAGCCCGGCCGAGGCCGCGCGGGGTTGCCCCTTCGTCATTCTCAGCCTGAACGATGCCGCCGGCATTCGCGCCGTGATGTTTGGCGCTGGCGGAATCACCAGCGTCGCCGGGCCGGAGACGCTGGTGATCGACATGTCCTCGATCGACCCGGCGGCGACCCGCGCGCTGGCCGCCGGCTTCGCCGCCGCCTGCGGCGGGCGCTGGCTCGATGCCCCGCTCTCCGGCGGCGCCCCCGGCGCGCTGGCCGGGCGGCTCGCCGTGATGGCCGGCGGCACCAGCGCCGATTTCGAATCCGCCCGCACGGTGATGGATCATCTCGCCGCGCGCTTCACCCTGATGGGCGGCACCGGCGCCGGGCAGGCGGCCAAGCTGGCCAACCAGCTGCTCTGCGGCGTCGGCTTCGCCGCCCTCGCCGAGGCGATCGCGCTGGCCGAGGCCGCCGGGGTCGATGCCGCGCGCCTGCCCGAAGCACTGTCCGGCGGCCGCGCCGATTCCGCCATCCTGCGCGAGTTCGGACCGAAATTCGCCGCCCGCGACGAAACCCCGACCGGCCGGCTCGACAACATGGTGAAGGACCTCGCCGGCGCCGCCGGCCTCGCCGCCGAGGCGGGCCTCGCCCTACCGCTGCTCGACGCGACCCTCGCCACCCACCGCGCCCGCATTGCCGAGGGGCTCGGCGGGGCGGATACCGCCGCGCTGATGCGCGCCTTTCCCCGACGCGAAGCGGGCGCGCCATGACCGCGCCGCTGCTTGCCATGCGCGGCAATACCGCGCCACTCCTGGCCATGCGCGGCATCTGCAAGAGTTTCGGCGGCACGCGGGCGCTGGATGCGGTCGATCTCACCGTCAACGCGGGCGAGATCGTCGCCCTGCTCGGCGAGAACGGGGCGGGCAAATCGACGCTGATCAAGATTCTCGCCGGCGTCTACCCGATGGATCGCGGCGAGATCAGCTTTCGCGGCGCGCCGGCCGTGCCGGGCAGCCTGCCGGTGCGGTTCATTCATCAGGATCTCGGCCTGGTGGACTGGATGACGATCGCCGAGAATTTCGGCCTCGCCCTCGGCTTTCCCCGCCGCCTCGGCCTGATCGACCGGCGTGCCGCCGCCCGCCGCGCCGCCGCCGCGCTGGCGGAGCTTGGCGTCGATCTCCACCCCGAAACCCGCATCCGCGACCTTGCCCGCGCCGAGCGCGCCTTGGTCGCCATCGCCCGGGCGCTGGCCGGCGAGGGCGAGATGCTGGTGCTCGACGAACCCACCGCCAGCCTGCCCGCCGCCGAGGTCGAACGGTTGTTCACGGCACTGCGCCGGCTGCGCGCCAAGGGCGTGGGGATGCTCTATGTCTCGCACCGGCTCGACGAGGTGTTTGCCCTGGCCGACCAGGCGGTGGTGCTGCGCGACGGGCGGCTGGCGGGGGCCGGCGCGGTCGCGACACTCGATGCCGGGGCGCTGATCGGCATGATCGTCGGCCACGCCGTCGCCCGGCATCGCCGCGCCGATGCCGCACCCGGCGCGGTCCGGCTCGAATGCCGCGACCTCTCGGTCGCCGGCGGGCCGCCGGTGAACCTTTCGGTCCGCGCCGGGGAAATCCTTGGCCTCGCCGGCCTCGTCGGCGCTGGGCAGGAGCGGCTCGGCCGCGCCCTGTTCGGGCTCGCGCCGCGCAGCGAAGGCCGCATCCTGCTCGACGGAATCGCGTCCGCGCCGGACTCCCCGCAGGCGGCGATGGCGCTCGGCATCGGCTTCGTCGCCGGCGACCGGGTGGGCGAATCGACCGCGCCGCGCCTTTCGGTCGCCGAGAACGCCTTCCTCAACGCCTATGCCCACGGCATGAAGCCGCTTTCCATCGTCCCGCCCGGCCGCCTCGCCCGCCGCGCTGCCGCCCTCGGCCGCGCCGTCGGCCTGCGGCCGAACGATCCGTCGCTGCCGATCGAGCAGCTTTCGGGCGGCAACCAGCAGAAGGTCGTGGTCGGCCGCTGGCTCGACCAGGCCGCCCGGCTGCTGGTGTTCGAGGACCCGACCGCCGGCGTCGATGTCGGCGCCAGGGCCGATATCTACCGCCTCTTCGCCGCCGCCGCCGCGTCCGGGGCGGCGATCGTCGTCGTTTCGTCGGATTTCGAGGAGATCGCCGAATTGTGCGACCGCGCGCTGGTGTTCGATCGCGGCGCCGTGGTCGGCGAGATCGCCGGGGCGGCGCTGACCATGGAACGCCTGCTCGCCGCCGCCTCCGCCGGCATCGCGACGGCGGCACCACCTGAAACCGGGGAGATCCGCGATGGAATCGCTTAAGTCCGACGCGCTGGAGCCGAGCGGCGCCGAACGCGCCGTCCTGCCGCGCGCCGAACTCCGCCGCCGCCTGCTCACCGTCTATGGCCTGCCGATCCTCACGGTGGCACTGATCGTGCTGTTCTCGCTGCTGCTGCCGGACACGTTCCCCACCGCCGGCAACATGCGGGCGATCTTCGTGGTGAAATCGGTCGTCGCCCTGCTCGCCCTCACCGCCCTGCCGCCGATGATCGCCGGGCGGATCGACCTGACCGTGGGCTACGGCATCGTGCTGTGGTCGATCATCGCGATCAGCCTGCAGGTGCAGTATCACTGGCCCTGGCCGCTGGCTGTGCTGGCGGTGCTCGCGCTCGGCGGGCTGTTCGGGCTGATGAACGGCATGCTGGTCGAGATCGCGCAGATCGACAGTTTCATCGCCACCCTCGGCACCGGCACCATCATCTACGCCCTCGCCGAATGGTATACCGGCGGCGAGCAGGTGGTGGGCACGCTGCCCGCCGCCTTCACCGCCATCAATGACGGCCGCCTGTTCGGCCTCGTGCCATTCCCCGCGCTCTACGTGCTGGTGGTGGCGCTGCTGCTCTGGCTGGTGACGGAGCGGATGCCGCTCGGCCGCGTGCTGTATGCGATCGGCGCCAACCGCCGCGCCGCCGAGCTGAACGGCATCGCGGTGCGGCGGCACGTTATCCTCGTGTTCGTCGCCTCCGGCGTGCTGACCGCCTTCGCCTCGGTGGTGTTGGCGGCACAGCTGCGGATCGGCGCGACCAGCCTCGGGCTGAGCTACCTGCTGCCCGCTTTGGTCGGCGCCTTTCTCGGCTCGACCACGATCCGCCCCGGCCGGGTGAATGTGTGGGGCACGGTGGTGGCGGAGCTGCTGCTCGCGGTCGGCATTTCCGGCATCGAGCAGCTCGGCGGCGCGTTCTTCGTCTCCAGCCTGTTCAACGGCGTCACCCTCGTGGTCTCGATCGGCCTGGCCGGTCTCGCGCAGCGGCGACGCGGCGTTCTCATCAAGGCGGCGCCGCCGGCGACCGCCGCAACCGGGGAGGACTCATGAAAAAGAACATCACACTGCTGGCGGCGCTGGCCGTCGCCGGCTTCACGGCACAAGCGCTGGCCGCGCCGTCGATGCTCGCGACGGCGCGCCAGTATGTCGCCGCCGCGACCAATCCCGCCCTGCCCTATACCGGGCCGACCACCGGGCCCAAGGCGGTGGCGGGCAAGTTCATCGTCTATGTCTCGTCGAACCAGTCGAATGGCGGGGCGCGCGGCGTGGGCAAGGCGGTGCGCGCGGCGGCGACGGCGATCGGCTGGCGCTTCCGCCTGCTCGACGGCAAGGGCACGGCGGCCGGGCAGAACGCCGCCCTGTCGGAGGCGATCGCGCTGAAACCCGCCGGCATCGTCCTTGGCGGGCTGGATGCGACGCAATCCGCCCCGTTCATCGAACAGGCCGACAAGGCCGGGATCAAGGTGGTCGGCTGGAATGTCAGCCCCAAGCCGGGCCCGATCGCGAAGCCGGCCATCGTCTACAACGTCGCGCAGGACCCGCTGGAGGTCGCCCGCGCCGCAGCACTCTACGCTATCGCCCGCTCGGACGGGCATGCCGGCGTCGTCATCTTCACCACCAGCGAATTCTCGATCGCGCTCGCCAAATCGAACCGGATGGCGGCGATCATCCGCGATTGCAAGGGCTGCCACCTGCTCGGCATCGAGAACGTGCCGCTCTCCTCGACCGCGACGCGGATGCCGCAGGTGACCGCGGCGCTGCTTGCCAAATACGGCAAGAAATGGACCTATTCGCTCGCCATCAACGACCTCTATTACGACTACATGGCGCCTGGCCTGTCCGCCGCCGGGCATCGCGGCGACGGCCCGCCCTACAACGTTTCGGCGGGCGACGGCTCGCAATCGGCCTTCCAGCGCATCCGCTCGAAACAGTTCCAGACCGCGACCGTCGCCGCACCGCTGGAGCTGGAGGGCTGGCAATGCGTCGATGAACTGAACCGCGCCTTCGCCGGGCAGAAGCCGGTCGCCGAGCCTGACCCGGTGCATCTGTTTACCCCGGAAAACGTCAACCAGGACGGCGGCGACAAGGACGTGTTCAATCCGCCGAACGGCTACAAGAGGGTGTTTCTGCGGATCTGGGGCCGCGCCGGCTGACCCCGGCGCGCAAGACCGACTCGCCGGCTGACCCCGGCGCGCAAAGCCGACGCGCCGGCTGACCCCGGCGCGCAAGACCGACGCGCCGGTTGACCCCGGCGCGCAAGACCAACGCGCCGGCTGACCCCGGCGCGGGACGCTGCCACGCTGTTTTCGCGGTGATGGCAAACGAGCGGTTTGGGTATAGGCTGCGCATTAGAGCATCATCCGATCAGATGGAGCCATCTGATCGGATAAAGATGCTCTGATCATCAATATCATAGAGCACTACATCCGATCCGGATGGATCGGAAAGTGCTCTAGCGCATGGCGGCGGGGCCACGGTGGCACCGCCGCCACGGCGCGAAGGAGCGGGGCCATGCCGACCACGATCGAACTGCCCGACCGAATCATCGTCGATCCCGCCATCACCACGCTGCGACGACATATCCACCACTGGCAGCGGGTGCAGGACATTGCCGGACTGCTGGCCTTTGTGCTGTTCGCCGCAACGCCGCTGGTGATGACGCTGACGTTCTGAGGCGTCCGGCACGTCCTCGCGGGCGGGGACGTGCGGTGTTGCCGGTTCAGACCACGCGGTTGGCGGGAGACTGGCCGGCGAGGACGGCCTCGATCCCGTCCAGCGCCAGCATGCCCATCGCAGTGCGGGTCTCGCGCGTGGCGCTGCCGAGATGGGGCAGCAGGACGACGTTCTCCAGGCCGAGATAGACCTCGGGCACGGCGGGTTCGGCGGGAAAGACGTCGAGCCCGGCGGCGCCGAGATGGCCGCTGGCGAGTGATGCGGCGAGGGCTTCATCGTCGATCGTGGTGCCGCGGCCGGTATTGATGACGATGGCGCCCGGTTTGAGGCGGGCGATGCGCGAAGCGTTCAGCCAGTGCCGCGTCGCGTCGCCGCCGGGCAGGTGGATCGACAGCACGTCCGCCGCGGCGAGGAAATCGGCCTCGTCGGCGATAAAGGCGGCGCCGCCCTCCTGCGCCGGGGCGAGGCGGCGGCGGTTGTGATAGACCACGCGCATCGACAGGCCCTGCGCCATCCGCGCCAGCGCCTGGCCGATGCGGCCCATGCCGAGGATGCCGAGCGTCTTGCCCTCAAGGCTGGTGCCGAGGAGGTAGGTCGGCGTCCAGCCCGGCCAGGCGCGGGCGCGGACGATGCGCTCGCCCTCGCCGGTGCGGCGGGCGGCGGCGAGCATCAGCGTGAGCGCAAGCTCGGCGGTGGCGAAGGAGAGCACGTCCGGCGTGTTGACCACGGCGAGGCCGCGCGATTTGGCGGCGTCGAGATCGATATGGTCGGTGCCGACGGAGAAGGTGGCGAGGACGCGCAGGCCGGCAGGGATGCGGGCAATCGCGGCGGCGTCGAGCCGGTCGGCGGGGGTGACCAGGGCGGCGGCGGCGCCATCGAGCGCGGCGAGGAAGGACTCGGCGTCGAAGGCGCCGTCCTGCGCGAGGAAGCGGGCGGCGAAGCCCTCGGCGGCGCGGGCCTCGACCGGTTCGGGCAGCACGCGGGAGATGGTCAGTCCTGGTTTCATGGGCGGTCCTTGAGTTCGGCCAGCGCGTCCCGCGTGTCGAAATCGCGCAGGACGGCATCGTCGGGCATTTCGACCTCGGCGATCCGGTCGACATGACGGGCGAGGATGTGGCGCGCGCCGGCATCGCCGGTGAGGGCGGCGATTTCGGGGAAGAAGCTCCGATCCCAGAGGATCGGGTTGCCGCGGCGGCCGCGATGGGTGGGGACGACGATGGCGCGGCCCTCGTCGGGATCGTAGGCGGCGATCAGCCGGTCGATCGCGGCGGCGTCGACCAGCGGCATGTCGCCAAGGCAGATCAGCGCCGCCGCCGTGTCCGCCGGCAGGGCGTTGATGCCGGCGGCGAGGCTCGCGGCCATGCCGGACGCGAAGCCAGCGGCGTGGACGAAGCGGACCGGGCGGCCGGTCAGCGCCTCGCGCACCGCATCGTCCTGATGGCCGGTGACGACGAGGACGAGGGCGGCGCGGGCGGCGAGCGCGTGATCGACCGTCGCGGCGACGAGGGCGCGGCCATCCTGCAGGCGGGCAAGGAGCTTGTTCTGCGGAGCGGCGCGCGAGGAGCGTCCGGCGGCCAGCACGATGACGGCGATTTTCGGCGCGGTGCGGCGGGCGGCGCGCGGCACGCGGGGTTCGGGGCGGGGGGCGAAATCCTTGAGCAGGCCGCCAATGCCCAACGAGGCGATCAGCGCGTCGTCGAGCGGTTCGCCGGCGAAGACGCGGTCGAGCACGAAATCGATGCCGTTGAGCCTCGGGCTGCGGGCGCAGCCGGGCAGGACGATGGCCGGCACCGCGCCGATGCGGCCGAAGCAGAGCAGGTTGCCGGGATCGACCGGCATGCCGAAGCGATCGATCCGGCCGCCGGCTTCGGTGATGGCGGCGGGGGCGACATCGGCGCGGTCGGTCACGGCGGAGGCGCCGGCGATCAGCACGAGATCGGCCCCCTGGGCGAGGAGCGCGTCGATCGCCGCGCGGATCGGCGCGGTTTCGTGCGGGGTCTCGATCGGGTCGAGCAGGGCGCCGCCGCGGGCGGCGACGCGCTGGCGGGTCGCCTCGATCGTGTTGCGGATCGCCGCGTCCTTCAGTTGCGGCAGGCGGGAGAGGACGAGGCCGGTGCGCAACGGCCGGAACGCCTCGATCCGCAGCGGCGCGCCCGCGCCGAGCAGGGACGCGGCGCGCGCCATCACCGCGCCGGGACGGCGAAGGGGACGATCTTGAGGGTTGCCAGCATGTCGCCGGGGGCGACGGGCGCGGCATCCGGCAGGGTGCCGAGGGCGATCGCCTCGTCGAGCCCGTTAAGGGCGGCGATGGCGGCGGCATCGAGGCGGAACAGGCCGTGGGCTTCGGCGAAGACGTTGACGCGGCCATGCACCGGGGCGGCGACGCGCAGACCGGGGCCGGCGAAATGGGCGCCGAGGCGGCGGGCGGCGTCTTCCTCCGGCACGTCGCCCGGTTCGAGCCGGGCGACGGTGACCTCGGCATGGCCGGCGGCGCGCAGGGCGGCGATCAGGGCGTCATCGAGCACCGCACCCTTGTGGATGACGCGATCGCGCGTCTTGAGGCTGTGGGCGAGGATGGCGCCGGCGAGATCGGCCGCGAGCGGGGCGGCGCCGAAGATCATGGCGCGGCGAGGCGACCGCGGCGGGCGGCGACGATTTCGGCGATGATCGACAGGGCGATCTCGGGCGCGGTGACGGCGCCGATATCGAGGCCGACCGGGGCGCGGATGCGGGCGAGCGCGGCATCATCGACCCCGACGGCGCGCAGGCGATCGAGCCGGGCGGCGTGGGTTTTCCGCGAGCCGAGCGCGCCGACATAGAACGGATCGGCGGCCAGCGCCCGGCGCAGCGCCGGATCGTCGAGCTTGGGGTCGTGCGTGAGGGTGACGACGGCGGTGCGGGAATCGAGGCCGAGGCGGTCCAGCGCCTCGTCCGGCCAGTCGGTCGCGATGGCGACGCCGGGAAGCGATCCGCGGTGGCGAAGGCGCGGCGGGGATCGACCACGGTGACGGCGAAGCCGGAGGCCAGCGCGAAAGGCACCAGCGCCTGGGCGATGTGCACCGCGCCGATGACGAGCAGCCGGGGGGACGGGTTGCGCGACTCGATGAACCAGGCGTCGTCGCCGATGGTGACGGTGCCGCTGCGGTCGGCGGCAAGCATGGCAGCGGCCTCGGCGGCAAGTGCGGCGGGGGCGGCCTCGTCCGGCAGGATGAAGGCAGCACCAGTGGCGAGGTTGGTGGCGAAGGCGACCGGGCGGCGGGCGGCGGCGGCTTCGCGCAGGGCTGCGAGATGGGCGGCCTTCACGAGAGCTTTTCCACGAAGACCGAGACCTTGCCGCCACAGGCGAGGCCGACCTCCCAGGCGCGTTCGTCGGTGACGCCGTAATCGAGGCGCTGCGGCGCGCCGGTTTCGATGCTGCGCTGGGCGGCCTCGGCCACCGCGCCCTCGATGCAGCCGCCGGAGACCGAGCCGGCGATGCGACCGGAGGCGGTGACGGCCATGCGGCTGCCGACGCGGCGCGGCGAGCTGCCCCAGGTGCTGGTGACGGTGGCGATGGCCACCTGCTCGCCTTCCGCGTGCCAGGCGGCGGCGATTCCGAGAATGTCCTCGGCGTCGGATACGGTGTCGCTCATTGGCGGGTCTCCCACAGGGCGGCGGCCTGCAGACGCGGCGGCGCCTCGCCCGACAGGGCTTGGACCAGGCTGCGCAGGCTGGCCAGGTTATGCACCGGGCGGAACTCGTCGACATAGGGCAGCATCGCCCGTGCGCCTTGCGATTTCGGCGCGAAGCCATCGTAGCGCAAGAGCGGATTGAGCCAGATCAGCCGGCGCGAGGAACGGTGCAGCCTTGCCATGTTGTCGGCGAGGCCGACGGCGCCCTCGCGGTCGAGCCCGTCGGTGACGAGAAGGACGACAGCACCCTGCGCCAGCACGCGGCGGGCCCAGAGCCGGTTGAACTGGCCGAGCGCCTCGCCGATGCGGGTGCCGCCCGACCAGTCCGGCACCGCGCTGGCGACCTGCTCGAACGCCTCTTCCGGGTCGCGCCGGGCGAGCTGGCGGGTGATGTTGGTCAGCCTCGTGCCGAAGAGGAAGGTGGTGACGCGCTCGCGGTCGTTGGCGACGGCGTGGAGGAAGTTCAGCAGGATCTGCGCGTAGCGGGCCATCGAGCCGGAAATGTCGCACAGGACGACGAGCGGCGGCGGGCGGGTGAGCGGCACGCGGCGGGCGATGTCGAACACCTCGCCGGAATGACGCATCGAATCGCGCAGGGTGCGCTTGAGATCGACCCGGCTGCCGCGGGCGGCGAGGCGGAAGCGGCGGGTGCGGCGTTCATCGAGCGGCAAGGCGAGACGGGCGATCTCGGTCTTGGCGGCGGCGATCTCCTCGGCGCTCATCGCCTCGAAATCGAGGGTTTCGAGGCGTTCCTGGGCGGAGGCGGAGAGGATCGCGTCGATCTCGCGGCGTTCGTCGGGGCGGGGTTCCTGCTCGCGTGCCTTCGCCGCCGCCATCGCCTCGGCAAGGCGGCGGGCGCCGGCGGCGGCCTTCTCCTCGCGCGGGGCGCGGCCATCCATCGCCGCCAGCATCTGGGCGAATTTCGCGGCATCGGGGTTGCGCCAGAAGGCCGAGAAGGCCTGGTCGAACAGCAGCGCGTGCTCGTGCCGGCGCAGCATCACCGCTTGCAGGGCCGCGCGCATCACCCGCCGGTCGGTGATGTCGACATGGGTGAGTGCCTCGGCGGCGGCGATGACCTCGCCGGGGCCGACGGGCAGGCCGGCGCGCCGGAGCAGGCGCGCGAAATGCATCACGTTCGGCGCGAGCCGGCCCGTATCGGAGGCACTCATGCCGCCTGGATCGCCTCCCCGGTGAGGCGGGCGGCGGTCTCGCCACGGATTTTCGCGATGTCGTCCTGGTATTTCAGCAGGGCGCCGAGCGTGTCCTCGACCGCGGCGGGGGCGAGTTCGACCTCGTCGAGCGCGGCGAGGGCGGAGGCCCAGTCGATCGTTTCGGCGACGCCGGGGAGCTTGAAGATGTCGGTGGTGCGGATGCGCTGGACGAACGCGACCACCTGGGCGGAGAGCTTCGCCGGCACCGCAGGCGCGCGGGCGGCGAGGATGGCGCGCTCGCGGGCGGCATCGGGATAGTCGACCCACTGGTAGAGGCAGCGGCGGCGGATCGCGTCGTGCACCTCGCGGGTGCGGTTGGAGGTGATGACGACGACGGGTTTCGTCGCCGCGGCGATGGTGCCCAGCTCGGGAATGGTGATCTGGAAATCGCCCAGCAATTCGAGGAGGAAGGCCTCGAAGGGCTCGTCCGCGCGGTCGAGCTCGTCGATCAGCAGGACGGCGGGCGACAGGCCCGGATCGATCGCCGAGAGCAGCGGCCGGCGGAGCAGGAATTCGGCAGAATACAGCGTCTCGCGCAGGGAGGCGCGGCTGGCGCCGCGGATTCGGCGAGGCGGATTTCCATCAGCTGGCGGGCGTGATCCCACTCATAGGCTGCGGCGGCGAGATCGAGCCCGTCATAGCATTGCAGGCGCACCAGACGCCGGCCGAGCTGCTCGGCCAGGACCTTGGCGATCTCGGTCTTGCCGGTGCCGGGCTCGCCCTCAAGGAACAGGGGGCGCCCCATGGCGAGGGCGAGATGCACGCTGGTGGCCAGCGCCCGGTCGGCAACGTAGTTGCCGCGGGCGAGCAGTTCGGCGGTTTCGGCGACGGTGCGCGGGAGGGCGGTTTCGGTCATCCGATGTATTTGGAGAGGACCAGTGCCACGACAACCGCCGAAATGATGATCGGCACCCAGATCCCGAGGGGCAGGCCGGCGATGACGGGGTTGCTGCGATCCTCGCCATGGGCGGGGTGGGCGTGATCGTGGGCGTGGTCGGCCATGCTGGCGGTCTCCTTGGTTTGGTCCGGCGCGGGAGCCGGGACGGCTGCCGGGGCGGGGGCGAGTTTTTCGGAAAATTTGGTGAAGAAGGACTCGGCGTAGGATTTCGCCACCGAATCGATCAGCCGGGCGCCGAGCTGGGCCATCTTGCCGCCGATCTGCGCGGAGACCTGATAGGTCAGCTTCGTGCCGCCCTCGGCATCGGCGAGCTGGACCTTCGCGCCGCCCTTGGCGAAGCCGGCGACACCGCCCTGCCCTTCGCCGGAAATCGTGTAGGAATTGGGCGGATCGAGATCGGCCAGCGTCACCTTGCCATTGAAGCGCGCGGAAATCGGGCCGATCTTGGCGGCAACCGTCGCGGCCATCTCGGTATCGGAGTGCTTTTCAATGGATTCGCAGCCCTGTATGCACGCCTTGAGGACTTCGGGGTCGTTCAGCGCGTCCCATACCGCCGCGCGCGGCGCGGCGATCAGCCGTTCTCCCGACATTTCCATGAGGCTTGCTCTCCTTCGTGACCGTGTTCCGTTTCCGCATCTTTAGTTTGACGCTGCCGCGCGCGCAAATCCGCCCTGCCCTGCCGCGCGGGATCTTGAAAGCCGGACGCCGGGGCACGCGCCGGTGAGCGGGCTTGCCGCAGTCGCGCCGTTCTTGGGCACGCTGGCGAGTTTCGCCCTGCTGCCGGGGCTGGCGCCGCGCGTCTGGCACCGGCACATGGTGCGGATCAGCCTGTTCTGGGTGGCGCTCGGACTCGCGATCGGGGCGATGGCGGCCGGGCCGGCGGCGGCGCTGGCGCAACTCTGGCATTCGGGGCTGGTCGATTTCATGCCCTTCATCGCGGTGCTGATGGCGCTCTACACGCTGGGCGGCGGGGTGCTGATCGCCGGCGGGCCGTGGGGGCGGCCGGGCGGCAACCTGCTGCTGCTGGCGGTGGGCACGCTGCTCGCCTCGGCGATGGGGACGATCGCAGCCTCGCTGCTGCTGATCCACCCGCTGCTGGCGGCCAACGCGGCGCGGCGCGAGGTGCGGCATCTGGTGCTGGCGTTCATTTTCGTGGTGGCCAATGCCGGGGGCGCGCTGACGCCGCTCGGCGATCCGCCGCTGCTGATCGGCTTCCTGCGCGGGGTGCCGTTCTTCTGGCCGCTGTTCAACCTCGCCGGGCCGATGCTGGTGGTGGTGGTGCCGGTGCTGGCGCTCGCCTTCGCGATCGACTGGCGGCTGGCGCGGCGCGAACCGGTGCGCAAGGCCGAGCGGCTGAGGGTGCGCGGCGGCGCCAATCTCGCGTTGCTTGGCATGTTCATCGCGGTGCTGACGCTGGCCGGGATCGAGCCGGGGCCGGAGATCGCGATCGGGCCGGCATCGCTGCCGGCGGGGCAGATCGCGATCACATTGTCTGCGGCCGTTTTCGTCGCGATTTCCGAGCGGGTGACGCCACGGGCGATCCGCGCGCGCAACCAGTTCGCCTGGGAGCCGATGCGCGAGATCGCCGTTCTGTTCTTCGCGATCTTCGCGACGATTCCGCCGGTGCTGCGCACGGTCGCGGCGGCGGGGCTGCCGCAATCGGCGGGCTTGTGGTTCTGGGCTTCGGGCCTGTCCTCGGCGTTTCTCGACAGCGCGCCGACCTATCTGATGTTTTTCGAGGCGGCCGGGGGGAACGCGGCGCGGCTGGTCGCCCCGCCGGCGACGCTGCTGACAAGCTTCGCCGCCGGATCGGTGCTGTTCGGCGGGCTGACCTATCTTGGTAACGCGCCGAATTTGATGATCCGCGCGATCGCGGCGCGGCGCGGCGTGCGGATGCCGGGGTTCATCGGGTATATGGGGGCGGCATTCATTGTGCTGCTGCCGCTCTTCGCGCTGACGACGCTGATGTTTTTCGCGGGCTGACGCCGCTGATCGTCTTTTGCCGGCGGTCGCCGTTGATCGTCTTTGCCGGCGGTCGCCGTTGATCGTCTTTGCCGGCGGTCGCCGTTGATCGTCTTTGCCGGCGGTCGCCGGCGGGTCGGGTTCAGCGGCGCAGGGCGGCGGCGGCGGCGGCGCGCTCGGTGATGGCCCGCCAGTCGCCGGCGCTGAGCAGATCGGCCGGGGTGAGCCAGGAGCCGCCGACGCAGATCACGTTGGCCAGCGCGAGATAGTCGGGCGCGGAGGCGGGGGTGATGCCGCCGGTCGGGCAGAAGGTGACCTCGTGGATCGGCGCGCCGATCGCCTTGAGCATCGGGATGCCGCCGGCCTGCTCGGCGGGGAAGAATTTCTGGTAGCGGAAGCCGGCTTCGAGCAGATGCAGCACCTCGGTCGGCGTTGCAGCGCCGGGGAGGAAGGGCACGCGGCTCTGCGCCGCGGCGGCGTGGACGGCGGGGCTGGAGCCGGGCGAGACGACGAATTTCGCACCGGCCTCCTCCACCTCGCGATATTGCGACGGGGTGAGGACGGTGCCGGCGCCGACGACCATTTCCGGCACCGCTTCGGCCATCGCCGCGATCGCCTCCATCGCCGCCTTCGTGCGCAGCGTGACCTCGACGACGCCGACGCCGCCCTCGATCAGGGCGCGGGCGAGCGGGATGGCATCCTGCGCGCTGTCGATGGTCAGGACCGGGATGACCGGCGAGACGGCGAGCAGGGCAGCGAGCCCGTCCTGGCGGTTCATGCGAAGACGCTCGCGCCGAGATCGGCCCCGGCGACGGCGGCGCGGAAGGCGCCGAACAGGTCGCGGCCGATGCCGTGGTGATGCGCCGAGAGATCGACTTCCGGGAGCGGCCGCGCCGCGAATTCCGCCTGATCCACCTGAACCTCCACTATGCCGGCCTCGCAGTCGAGCCTGATCATGTCGCCATCCCTCACCTTCGCCAGCGCGCCGCCGCAGGCGCATTCCGGCGTCACGTGGATCGCCGAGGGCACCTTGCCGGAGGCGCCGGACATCCGCCCATCGGTGACGAGGCCGACCTTGAAGCCGAGATCCTGCAACACGCCGAGGGGCGGTGTCAGCTTGTGCAATTCGGGCATCCCGTTCGCCTGCGGCCCCTGATGGGTGACGACGGCGACGAAATCGCGGTGCAGTTCGCCGGCCTTGAACGCCTCCTGCATCGCTTCCTGGCTGCGGAAGACGCGGGCCGGGGCGACGATGACGCGGTGCTCGGGCTTGACGGCGGAGATCTTGGTGACGGCCTGGCCGAGATTGCCGTGCATGATGCGCAGGCCGCCATCCTTGCTGAAGGGCTCGGAGGCATCGCGCAGGACGTCGCGGTCGAGGCTTTCGGCCGGGGCGGGTTTCCAGCGCAGGACCTTTTCCTCCAGCACCGGCTGGTCGCGATAGGCCTGCAACCCGTCGGGGCTCCAGACGGTGCGGGCATCGCCGTGCAGCAGGCCGGCATCGAGCAGGGCGCCGATCAGCACCGGCATGCCGCCGGCGGCCTGGAAGTGGTTCACGTCGGCGCTGCCATTGGGATAGATGCGGGTAAGCAGCGGGATGTGTTCGGACAGATCGGAGAAATCCTGCCAGGTGATGGCGATGCCGGCGGCGCGGGCCATGGCGACAAGGTGGATGGTGTGGTTGGTCGAGCCGCCGGTGGCGAGCAGGCCGATGATGCCGTTCACCACCGTCCGCTCGTCGACCATTTCGCCGACCGGGGTGAATTCGTTGCCGCGGGCGGTGATTTCGAGGATGCGCTTCGCCGCCGCACTGGTCAGCGCGTCGCGCAGCTCGGTGTTGGGGTTGACGAAGGAGGCGCCCGGCAGATGCAGGCCCATGATCTCCATCAGCATCTGGTTGGAGTTGGCGGTGCCGTAGAAGGTGCAGGTGCCGGGGCTGTGATAGGCGCCGATTTCGGAGTCGAGCAGTTCGGCGCGGCCGACCTTGCCCTCGGCGTAGAGCTGGCGGACGCGGGATTTCTCGGTGTTGGAAATGCCCGATTGCATCGGCCCGGCGGGGACGAAGATGGCCGGCAGGTGGCCGAAGGACAGGGCGGCGATGACGAGGCCGGGGACGATCTTGTCGCAGACGCCGAGCAGCAGCGCGCCGTCGAACACGTCGTGCGAGAGGGCGATGGCGGTGGCCATGGCGATGACGTCGCGCGAGAAGAGCGAGAGTTCCATCCCTTCCCGCCCCTGGGTGACGCCGTCGCACATCGCCGGCACGCCGCCGGCGACCTGGGCGATGCCGCCGGCCTCGCGCACGGCGTGCTTGATGAGGTCGGGGAAGCGGCCGAAGGGCTGATGCGCCGAGAGCATGTCGTTATAGGAGGTGACGATGCCGATATTCGGCTTGTCGTCGCGCTTGAGGTCGTCCTGCTCGGCCTTGGCGCAGCCGGCCAGGGCGTGGGCGAGATTGGCGCAGCCGACCGCGCCGCGGTGCACGCCGCGCGCAATCAGCGCGCCCGTGCGGGCCAGATAGGCGGCGCGCCCGGCCTCGCTGCGCGCCCTGATCCGGTCGGTGACCCGTGCGATCGCATCCTGAACCATGTTTTTGCTCCTCGCAGTACGCGCGCCCCGGCGGGGCGTGTCAGTCGCCGGCGCCGTAGCCGGCCTGTTCGTCGAACCAGGTGCGGCCGTCGCGGACGATCATCGCCACCGCCTCGGACGGGCCCCAGGTGCCGGCGGTGTAGAGCTTGGGACGGTCGCCGGCGGAATTCCAGGCATCGAGGATGGATTCGGTCCATTCCCAGGCGGCCTCGACCTCGTCGCGCCGCATGAACAACGTGGCGTTGCCGCGCACCACATCCATCAGCAGGCGCTCGTAGGCATCCGGCATATGGTTGTTCTTGAAGGTTTCGGCGAAGCTCAGGTTGAGCGGGGCGTTGCGCAGGCGCAGGCCGCCGGGGCCGGGTTCCTTGGTCCACAGATGCAGGCGGATATGCTCGTCGGGCTGCACGCGGATGACGAGGCGGTTCGGCATCGCGCGGTCAGAGCCGGTGGGGAAGATCCAGTAGGGCACCGGCTTGAACTGGATGACGATTTCCGAGACCTTTTCGGGCATCCGCTTGCCGGTGCGCAGGTAGAACGGCACGCCGGCCCAGCGCCAGTTGCGGACCTCGACCTTCAGCGCGGCGAAGGTTTCGGTGGTGGAGCCGGGGGCGATGTCGTTTTCCTCGGCATAGGATTTCACCGGGCCGCCCTTGATCGCGCCGGCGCGATACTGGCCGCGGACGGATTTCGTTGCGATATCGTCACGGGAAATCGGGGCGAGGGATTTCAGCACCTTGATCTTTTCGTCGCGCACTTCCTCGCGATCGAGCGTTGCCGGCGGTTCCATCGCCACGAGGCAGAGCAGCTGCATCAGGTGGTTCTGGATCATGTCGCGCAGGGCGCCGGTATGGTCGTAATAGCCGCCACGATCCTCGACGCCGACGGTTTCGGCGACGGTGATCTGCACATGATCGATGCCGTTATGGTTCCAGACCGGTTCGAACAGCGAGTTGGCGAAGCGCAGCACCAGCAGGTTCTGCACCGTTTCCTTGCCGAGATAATGATCGATGCGGAAGATGTTGCTCTCCTCGAACACCGCGCCGACACGGTCGTTGATGGCGCGGGCGGAGGCAAGGTCGTGGCCGATCGGCTTTTCCAGCACGATGCGGGTTTCCGGCGTTTGCAGGCCGTGGGCGTGGATGTTGTCGGCGATCGGGCCATACAGCTCGGGGGCGGTGGCGAGGTAGAAGACGCGGATCTGGCGCGGCGCATCCCCGAGCAAGGCGGCGAGTTCGGGCCAGCCGCGCGCGGCCTTGGCATCGACCGAGACATAATGCAGCCGGGCGAGGAAGCGGGCGAGCACCGCGGGATCGAGCTTGTCGGCGATGAATTCGCGCAGGCTCGCCTCGACCAGCTCGCGGAACCCGGCCGCGGAGAGTTCGGTGCGGGCGGAGCCGACGATGCGCGAAGACGCCGGCAACTGGCCGTCGAGATCGCGGAGGTAGAGTGCGGGCAACAGCTTGCGGCGGGCGAGGTCGCCGGTGCCGCCGAACACCACGTAGTCGAACGGGTCGATAATGGGCTGGGAAAAATTCATGGGTCAAAATAATCCCTGGTTGCCGCTGCCCGGTATAGGCCGGGCCGCCGGTCAACTCAACACCGGCGGCCCGCTTGCGGTCAATTCATGCAATTGCCGCCATCGACGTTGAGCGTCTGGGCGACGATGTATTCCGCCTCGTCGGAGGCGAGGAAGATGGCGGCACCGACGAGATCGTCCGGCCGGCCCATCCGCCCATAGGGCACGGCGAGGCCGACCTGGCGCTTCTTCTCGCCGACCGGCAGGTTTTCGTATCGCGCGAACAGCGCATCGACCTCCTGCCACATCGGCGTGTCCACCACGCCGGGGGAGATGGCGTTGACGCGGATGCCGTGGCGGATCAGGTCGAGCCCGGCGGACTGGGTGAGGCTGATCACCGCCGCCTTGCTCGCGCAGTAAACGCCGACCAGCGCCTCGCCGCGGCGGCCGGCCTGCGAGGCCATGTTGATGATCCGCCCGCGCCGCCCGAGCGCGATCATCTGCCGGGCTGCCGCCTGCAGGGTGAAGAGCAGGCCCTTCACGTTGACGGCGAAGAGCTTATCGTAGCTCGCCTCGGTGATGTCGGCGATCGGCGCGAGATCGAACACCGCGGCGTTGTTCACCAGGATGTCGAGCCCGCCGCGCGCTGCGGTGAAATCGGCGAAGGCGGCAATGGAATTCATGTCCGCCACATCGAGGGCACAGGCATGCGCCTGCGGCCCGAGATCGCGCGCGACCGCCTCCGCCGCCGCGCGCGAACGGTCGGCGATGCAGACAGTCGCACCCTCCTCGATATAGCCGGCCGCCATCGCCTGGCCGATGCCCCCTGCCCCGCCGGTGATCGCCGCGTATTTGCCTTGCAAGCGTCCGCTCATCGCTGCCTCACCAGACCGTGTAGCCGCCATCGGCGAGGACGATCGAGCCGGTCATCAGGCTCGACGCGTCGGAGGCGAGGAAGAGCACCACCGAGGCGATTTCGTGCGGCTGGCCGACGCGGTGCATCGGCGTCATGTCGAGCCAGATGCGGTTGAGTTCGGGATCCTCCATGCCGAAGCGGGTCAGCGGCGTGTCGATATAGGTGGGCGCGACGGCGTTGACGCGCACGCCGCGATCGGCCCACTCGCCGGCGAGGGAGCGGGTGAGATGGTGCACCGCCGCCTTCGACGCGTTGTAGAAGGACTGCTTCTGCGGCTTGTTCGAGATGAAGCCCGACATCGAGCCGGTGTTGACGATGACGCCGCGCTGGCGGGCGAGCATGGCGCGGCCGAAGGCGCGGGCGCACCAGAACACGCCGTTGAGATTGACGTTGATGACATCGAGCCAGTGCTCGTCGGTCACGTCCTCGGCGGCGACGCCCGAGCGGGCGATGCCGGCATTGTTCACCAGGATGTCGATCGCGCCGAATTTCGCATTCAGCGCATCGGCGGCGGCGTTCACCGCGTCGGGGTCGGTGACGTCGAGCACGACGGAGTCGGCCGAGTAGCCGAGCTTCGCGAGTTCGGCCTTGCCTTCCTCGCAGACGGTGGCATCGCGGTCGGCGATGACGACATGCGCGCCGGCCTCGGCCAGAGCGGTGGAACAGGCGAGGCCGATCGCGCGGCCACCGCCGGTGACGACCGCGTTGCGCCCCTTGAGGTCATATTTCTCGAGATACATGTCCGCTCCTTGTGTTGTCCTGCGCTGGCGTGGTGCTCAGCGCAGGTGGAATTCGCGCCGCAGCAGCGCCTTGCCGTCCGGCCCGAACAGCACGGCGCGGGCGGGTTGCGGCTTCATGCGCACGGGATCGCCCATGCGCACGCCGGCGAGATCGTCGGCCTTGACGATCATCTGCGCCTCGCCGGGGCGCCTGACATAGACGAGGGTTTCATTGCCGAGATGCTCGACGAAATCGGCGGTGCCGCCGATTTCGCCATCGGCGGCGAGCGCGGTGTGCTCGGGCCGGATGCCGAGCGTGACGCGCAGGCCGGGGGCCGCGGCGATGTTGGCCGCCGCGACACGGATGCTGCCGCCATCGTCGAGTTTCACATCCGCGCCGGCATCGTCGCGCGCGGAGACGACGCCTTGCAGCAGGTTCATCTTGGGCGAGCCGATAAAGCCGGCGACGAAGAGATTGGCCGGGTTGTGATAGAGTTCGAGCGGCGAGCCGACCTGCTCGACGATGCCGCCGTTCAGCACCACGATGCGATCGGCCATCGTCATCGCCTCGACCTGGTCGTGGGTGACGTAGATCATCGTGGTTTCGAGCTGCTTGTTCAGCTTCACGAGTTCGGTGCGCATCTGCACGCGCAGCGCGGCATCGAGATTCGACAGCGGTTCGTCGAACAGAAATCCTTTCGGATTGCGAACGATGGCGCGGCCGATGGCGACGCGCTGGCGCTGGCCGCCGGAGAGCGCCTTGGGGCGGCGGGCGAGTACCTTGTCGAGTTGCAGCATCTCGGCGGCGTGGGCGACCTTCCGCTCGATCTCGGCCTTGGGGACTTTCGCCATCTTGAGCGCGAAGCCCATGTTTTCCGCGACCGTCATGTGCGGGTAGAGCGCATAGGTCTGGAACACCATGGCGAGGCCGCGCTTGTCGGGCGGGATGTCGTTGGCGCGCACGCCATCGATGCTGAAATCGCCGCCGCTGATTTCCTCGAGCCCGGCGATCATGCGCAGCAGCGTCGTCTTGCCGCAGCCCGAGGGGCCGACGAAGACAACGAATTCGCGATCGTCGATCGACAGATCCACGCCCTTGATGGCGTGGAAGCCCTCGTATCGCTTCTCGACCTTTTCCAGCAGAAGTTTCGCCATGATCCGCTCCTATTTCACCGCGCCGAATGTGAGCCCGCGCACGAGGCGGCGCTGGGTCAGGCTGCCGAAGACCAGAATGGGGGCGACCGCGAGAACCGAGGCCGCCGAGAGTTTCGCCCAGAACAATCCCTCCGGCGCCGAGAACCGCGCGATATAGGCCGCGAGCGTGCCGGCGTGCGACGCGGTGACGTTGATGCTCCAGAACGCCTCGTTCCAGGCGAGGATGACGGAGAGCAGCGCCGTGGAGGCGACCCCGGGCCCCGCGAGCGGGAGCAGCAGATGGATCATCTGCTGGCGCGGGCCAACCCGTCGACGCGCGCGGCTTCGAGGATTTCGTGAGGTATATCCTTGAAGAACGAATAGAGCATCCAGACCACGATGGGCAGGTTCATCAGCGTGTCGATGGCCACGAGGCCGAGCCGCGTGTCGAGCAGGTGGACGTTCTTGAGGAAGAGATAGATGGGCATCAGCACGCCGACCGCCGGGAGCATCTTGGTCGAGAGCATCCACATCAGGGTGAATTCCGTGCGCTTGCCAGGGAAGAAGGCGAGCGCGTAGGCGGCGGGAAAGGCGATGGCGATGGCGAGAACGGTGGCGCCGACGCTGACGATCACGCTGTTGAGCGCGAAGAGCAGGTAGCCGGCGTTCTGCGTCGCGTCGAAAAAGCTCCTGAGCGTGGGCGTGAAGATCAGCAGCGGCGGGATCGCGATGGCCTGGCCTTCGGTCTTGAAGGCGGTGACGAGCATCCAGAGGATGGGGAAGACCATGATGAGCGCTGCCGCCCAGGCGAGGGTGGCGAGGACGACGCGGCTGGCGAGGGAGGGTTTCATCGGCGGGACCTCACGCCTGCAACGTGCGCGAGACCGCGCGGATGAGGAAGAAGGCGAGGATGTTGGCAAGCACGATCGCGAAGACGCCGGCGGCCGAGGCGCTGCCGATCGAGAAATCGTTGAGCGCGCGGATGAAGATCATGTAGGTCAGCGTCGTCGTCGCATCGCCGGGGCCGCCATTGGTGGTGGTGTAGATGACGGCGAAGGCCGAGAGCATGAAGATCGATTCCAGCATCACCACGATCGAGATCGGCCGGCCGAGATGCGGCAGCACGATGTAGCGCAGGCGGGCGAAGCCCTTCGCACCGTCCATCCGCGCGGCTTCGAGCTGGTCGGTATCGAGCGATTGCAGGGCGGTGAGCAGGATGAGGGTGGCGAAGGGAATCCAGCGCCAGGAATAGATCACCACGATCGAGAGCATCGGATAGACGCTGAACCAGGCGATGGGCTTGAGGCCCGCCAGCGTCATCAGCCAGCCGGCGAGGCCGCTGACCGGATCGAGCAGCAGGTTCTTCCAGATCAGGGCGGCGACCGGCGACATCACGAAGAAGGGCGCGATCGCCATCAGCCGGGCGATGTTGCGGCCGGGGAAATCGTTGTTGAGCAGCAGCGCGATGATCGTGCCGAACACGATCGAGGCGGCGAGCACGCCGGCGACCAGCACCACGCTGTTCCAGATCGCCGTCCAGGTCGAGGAATCGGTGAAGAGGTAGGTATAGTTGAGGCCGCCATTATACGCCGCCGGCGGTTCCATCAGGTTGTAGTGCTGGAACGAATAGAGGATCGTCTGCAGCAGCGGCAGGATCGACCAGAGCAGCAGGAGGACGACCGCGGGAGCAGCAGCGGCAGGGTTCGCACCTGGCGGCGCGGCGCGGCCGAGGGAGCGGCTTTTGTCATCGTGGGTGATACAGGCTGGCTCATCATGCGCTCCCGCGTTCCGGCGGATGGCGGCGCCCCGGAAGATCCGCGACGCCGCCTCCTTCCTTGCCGAACTCAGTGGTAACCGGCTTCCTTCATCGTCCGCGCCGTGGCCTTCTGGGCCTGGGCGAGGGCGGCGTCGACCGATTTCTGCCCGGCGAGGGCGGCGGCGAGCTGCTGGCCGACCTCGGTGCCGATCCCCTCGAATTGCGGGATCGCGACGAACTGCACGCCGGTATAGGGCACGGGCTTCAGCGTCGGGTGATTCGGATCGGCGGTCAGGATCGCGTTCTTGACCGCCTCCGCGAAGGGAGCCGCCTTGAGGTAGTCAGGGTTGCTGTAGGTCGAGATGCGGGTGCCGGGCGGGACCTGGACCCAGCCGAATGTGTGACCGACCAGCTTGAGATAGGCTTTCGACGTGGCCCATTCGAGGAACTTCATGTCGGCCGCCTTGTGGCGCGTGGTTTTCGGCATGGCGAGCGCCCAGGCCCAGAGCCAATGCGCGCCGTGCGGCGTGACCGCGACCGGGGCGGAAACCATGCCGACCTCGCTTGCGACCTTCGAGGTTTTCGGGTCCCACAGCGAGCCGGCCGCGACCGTGCTGTCGATCCACATGCCGCATTTGCCCTGGCTGAACAGCGCCAGATTCTCGGTGAAGCCGTTGGAGGTGACGTTGGGCGGGCCGTATTTCTTCTCGATGTTGACGTAGAAATCGGCGGCCTTCTTCCAGGCCGGACTGTCGATCCGCGGCTGCCATTTCATGTTGAACCAGCGGCCGCCGAACGTGTTCACCAGCGTGGTGAAATAGGCCATGTTCTCGCCCCAGCCGGGCAGGCCGCGCAGACACATGCCGTAGATGCCCTTCGAGGGATCGTTGATCTTGGCGGCAAACGTCTCGATCTCGGCATAGGTCGGGTGCGCCGGCATGGCGAGGCCGGCGGCCTTGAACAGATCCTTGCGGTAATACGTCGCCGAGCTTTCGGCATAGAACGGCAGGGCGTAGAGCGTGCCCTTGTAGGACAGACCCTTGCGCACGGTGGGGAACAGATCCTTCGCGTCGTAGCTCGCGGGCAGGTTCTTCACCGGCGCGAGCCAGCCGGCCTTGCCCCAGATCGGCACTTCGTAGGAGCCGACGGTGACGATGTCGAAATTGCCGGAATTGGTCGCGATATCGGTGGTGACGCGCTGGCGCAGGGTGTTTTCCGGCAGCACCACCCAGTTCAGCTTGATGCCGGTTTCCCTGGTGAACTGGGGCGACAGTTTCTGCATTTGCAGCATGTCGGGGTTGTTGACCGTCGCGATCGTCAGCGTCGTCGCGTGAGCGGCGGCGATGCCGAGGCAACCGAGGGCGAGTCCGCCCATCGCAGTCCTGATCTGTCGTTTCATGAAGCGTTTCCCTCTCGAACAATCCGGTTCATCGACTGAAGCACGGCGCTCGCAAACCGCGCGCCGGGACGTGCGCAGACGGGGCTGCGCGAGGTGAGCCCGCAAGGGCCAGTGCGATCGGGGAAACCCGGCCCGCGCCCCGCCCGGGTGCGACCGGAAGGCTGGATATCCCCCCGCATGTTGCGTCCGGCGCGCCGGCACAACTTGTGATTCGCAGGTAGCTGGCTTTCGTTTGGAAAGTCAACGACAAAATCATGCCGCGGCGCAACATCGAAAGATAGGAATTTGAAATAGAAATATGGCGAGAGCGGCGGAAAATCGGGTTTGCTGGTGAAAAAATTTCTTTCGTTTCGAAACCTATAGACTTCCGGTCGGGTTACTGGCATCGATGCCGCATGGAACGTTCCGGGGCATCGCTTTGACGGTCGGCGCAAAGAGCGCCGTGTTGCAGCGGCGGTTGCAGATCGCCGACTGGATCCGTCAGTACGGGCAGATGCGCGTGGATGAACTCAGCACGGCGCTCAAGGTTTCCGAAGTCACGATTCGCGGCGACCTGACCTATCTCGAGGAGCAGGGGCTGATCGTCCGCAGTTTTGGCAAGGCGATCGCCGCGAAATCGGCCGCTCCGCGCGACCGGCCCGCCGGCGCGCCGCTGACCAAGGCGCAGCTGGTGCCGATGCTGCGGCGGGCGCAGGCGCTGATCGGGCCGGACCAGACGGTGCTGGTCGGCCCCGGGCCGCTGGCGACGCAGGCGATTCCGTGGCTCGCGGAAATTCCCGGACTTTCGGTGGTGCTGACCAGCGCCGAGGCGATCCCGCTTGCCCGCACCTGCCTCGATGCGCGGATTCATCTGCTGGGCGGCGAGATCGCGCCTGACAGCGGCATGATCGAGGGCGCGGGCGCGCTCAGGATGCTCGACCATTTCGCGCTCGGCTGGTCGATCTTCGAGGCGGACGCGCTGTCGGCCGACGCCGCCCTGCTGCTGGCCGCCAAACCCGCCGAACGGCTGGCCGAGGCGGCGATACGGCGCAGCACGCGCAGCATCGTGCTGATCGGCAACCCCGCTCTTTCGCTCGAACGGCGCACCGCACAGCTCGGCCTTGCCGGGATTTCCGACCTGATCCTGCCCGGGCTGCCGAGCAACCGGCTGCGCGACATCCTGCTGGGCGCGGGCTTCAGGCCGGTGGATGCCGAGGCCGGGACGGAGGCGCATTTCTCCAGCCACCCGGCACGGCAGCGCGCCGGCGCCAAGGCATTCGGCGAGGCGTCATGACCGGCATGATCGTCACCATGGGTGAAATCCTCGTCGACATTCTCGCCGAGGAAAAGGGGCAGGGCTTTCACGAGCCCGGCCGGCTGCTCGGCCCCTTCCCCGGCGGCGCGCCGGCGACCTTCATTGCCCAGGCCGCGCGGCTCGGGGCTGGCGCGGGCATCATCTCCTGCATCGGCGACGACGATTTCGGCTGGCTCTGCGTCGACCGGCTGCGGCGCGAGGGGCGGATGTGAGCGCCGTGCGGATCGAGCCGGACCAGGTGACGGCGAGCGCCTTCGTGCGCTACCGCGAGGATGGCGACCGCGACTTCCTGTTCAACCTCAAGCGCAGCGCCGCCGGGCGGATCACGATCGACGCGGCGGCGCGGGCGATGCTCGCGCAATGCGCGCATTTCCATATCATGGGCACGTCGCTGTTTTCGTTTCATGTCATTGACGAAATGAAAAAGGCGATCGAACTGGCCAAGGCGAATGGGGCGGTGATTTCGTTCGATCCGAATATCCGCAAGGAAATGCTGACGATTCCCGAAATGCGCGCCGGGCTCGAATTCATGCTGGGCTATACCGACATCTTCCTGCCCTCGGGGCCGGAGATTCTGCTGCCGACGGAGGCGAAGTCGGAGCGCGCGGCGGTCGAGGAGCTGCTCGATCTCGGCGTGCGGATGGTGGTGATCAAGCGCAGCCGCAAGGGTGTCAGTTTCCGCTCACGCGAGGAACAGTTCGACCTGCCGGCCTTTCCGGTGGAGGAGGTCGACCCGACCGGGGCTGGCGACTGTTTCGGCGCCGCCTTCGTCACCTGCCTGTTGCAGGGGATGGGGACGCGGCGGGCGCTCGACTACGCCCGCGCGGCCGGCGCGCTGGCCGTCAGCCGCAAGGGCGGGATGGAGGGGATCGCCGATCTCGCGACACTCGACGCCTTCATCGCCGAAGCGGGCTGAGCCATAACCGGAACGAGGAGAACCGCCATGAGCCATCCGGAAAACCATGTCGTCATCGGCGTCGATGTCGGCACCGGGAGCGCGCGCGCGGGCGTGTTCGGCCTTGACGGGGCGATGCGCGGGAGTGCCACGCGGGCGATCGGCAGCTGGCGGCCGCGGGCGGATTTCATCCAGCAATCGAGTGCGGATATCTGGGGAGCGGTGAGCGCGTGCGTGCGCCGCGCGATGACGGAGGCGGGCGGCGGGCTGGTGGTGCGGGGCATCGGGTTCGATGCGACCTGCTCGCTCGTGGTGCTGGATGCGGCCGGCGCGCCGCTGCCGGTGGAGCCGGACGGCGACCCGGCGCAGGACGTGATTCTCTGGGCGGATCATCGCGCGCGGGCCGAGGCGGAGGAGATCAATGCGGGCGGGCACGAGGTGCTGCGCTATGTCGGCGGGCGGATCTCGCTGGAGATGGAGACGCCGAAGCTGCTGTGGCTGAAGCGGCACGCGCCGCAAAGCTGGGCGGCGGCGCGGCATGTCTTCGACCTGCCGGATTTCCTCACCTACAGGGCGACGGGGGCGACCAGCCGCTCGCTCTGCTCGACCGTGTGCAAATGGACCTATCTCGGCCACGAATCCCGCTGGGACGAGGGGTATTTCCGGGCGATCGGGCTTGGCGAACTCGCCGATGAGGGGTTCGCGCGGATCGGCACCACGATCCTGCCGATCGCGACACCGGTGGGCGGCGGGCTCTCGGCCGAAGCGGCGGCGGCGTTTGGTCTCACGCCGGGGATTCCGGTAGGCACCTCGGCGATCGACGCGCATGCCGGCGGGATCGGGGTGATCGGCGCGGCACTCGACGGAGCGGCGCCGGATGCGGCCGCGCTCGGGCGGCGGGTGGCGCTGATCGGCGGCACCTCGTCCTGCCACATGGCAGTGGCGCCGGAGCCGCGCTTCGTTCCCGGCGTGTGGGGACCATATCACGCGGCGATGCTTCCGGGGATGTGGCTGAGCGAGGGCGGGCAGTCGGCGACGGGCGCGCTGATCGACCACGTGGTGACGACCCATGCCGCCTATCCCGCGCTTGCCGAGGCCGCGAAGGCGGAGGGGGTGAGCATCTATGAGCGGCTGAATGCGATGGTCGGGCAGATGGCGGCGGAGGCCGGCTCGACCGCGGCGCTGACCGGGGAGCTGACCGGGGAGCTGACCGGGGAGCTGCACGTGTTTCCCGATTTTCACGGCAACCGCTCGCCACGGGCCGATGCGAGCCTGCTGGGCATGATCTCGGGCCTGAAGCTCGCGGCGGACGAGGCTGAGTGCGCGCGGCTCTATCTCGCGACGATCCAGGCCGTGGCCTATGGCACGCGGCACATCATCGAGACGATGAACGAACATGGCTACGCGATCGACACGATCATGGCGACCGGCGGGGGGACGAAGAACCCGCTGTTCCTGCGCGAGCACGCCGATGCGACGGGATGCCGGATCGTGCTGCCGGCGGAGCCGGAAGCGGTGCTGCTCGGCAGCGCCATTCTCGGCGCCGTGGCCGGCGGCGCCTATCCCGACCTGCCGGCGGCAATGGCGGCGATGAGCCGGGCCGGGGCGGTGATCGCGCCGGAGGCGGCGCGGACGGCGTTCCATGCCCGCAAATATGCCGTGTTCCGGCGGATGCATGACGACCAGATGGCGTATCGGGCGCTGATGCGGGGCTGAACCGGCGAGGGTATCTGCCGGCGGCGCGGGATTGGTGTATCCTGCGCGGCATGTGGACATCTCCCCTCGCCGTGCGGGTCGCGCGCAGCCACCCGCGCCTGTTTACCGGATTGCTCTGCGGCCTTCTGGCCGCGCTGCTGCTGCCCGCCACGATCGCGCCGACGCTGCGCGCGGTGCTGTGCTGGGACATCGCCGTTGCCGCCTATGTCGTGCTGGCGATGCTGCATTTCAGCCGCGCCGATCACACCCGGATCGGCGATGACGCGGCGCGGCAGGAGGAAGGCGAATGGACGATCTTCGGCCTGAGCATCGCCGGCGCGCTGATGAGCTTCACCGCGATCGTGATCTTCGCCGCGCGCGGCAAGGGGGCGGGGGCGGCGGCGCACACGCCCTATGTGGCACTGGTGGCGGCGACGCTGGTGGCCTCGTGGCTGATGACGCAGATCACCTTCACCTATCGCTACGCGCATGAATATTACGCGGCGACCGAAAGCGGGCCGGAGGGCGGGCTTGCCTTTCCGGGTGGCGAGGCGCCCGACTATCTCGATTTCGTCTATTTCTCGTTCGTGCTGGGGATGACGTTCCAGGTGTCGGACGTGAACATCCTCAGCCGCAAGATGCGCCGGCTCGCGACATTGCAGGGCGTGATCGGCTACCTGTTCAACACCGTGGTGCTGGCGCTCGCCATCAACATCGCGGCTGGGCTGTTCTGAGCGCGGGATTGAGCATCATCCGATCGGATGGGGTCATCTGATCGGATGATGCTCCAATTATCAATATCGTGCTCTATTTCGACGCCTTGTAGGCGGCGGCCTCCTCGGCGCTGGCGACACCGCCATGCTTCGCCGACCAGGCGACGGGGTCTTCGAGGAACCTGCGCACGCCGGCGAGTGTCGCCTCGGGGAAATAGTCGCCACCGCGGCAGGCTTCCAGCACGTCCCACCAGGTGCAGAGATGGTGCAGCGACATGCCCATCTCGGCCAGCGTGTTCAGGCTGCCGGGGAAGACGCCGTAATAGAACACCACGAAGACGTGGTTGCAGATCGCCCCGGCCTCGCGCAGCGCGTTGGCGAAGTGGATTTTCGATCCGCCATCGGTGGTGAGGTCTTCGACGAGGAGGGTGTTCCTGCCCTCCGGCACGTCGCCCTCGATCTGGGCGTTGCGGCCGAAGCCCTTGGGCTTCTTGCGGACATAGGCCATCGGCAGGCCCATGCGGTCCGCCATCCAGGCGGCGTAGGGGATGCCCGCGGTTTCGCCGCCGGCGACGGCCTCGATCGTCTCGAAGCCGACATGGCGGTAGAGCTTCTCGACGCCAAGCTCGCAGATTTTCGCCCGGGCGCGGGGGAAGTAGATAATCTTGCGGCAGTCGATATAGACCGGCGCCTTCCAGCCCGAGGTGAAGGTGTAGGGTTCCTCGGGGCGGAAATTCACCGCCCTGATTTCGAGCAGGATGCGGGCCGCGGTAAGTGCGGCGTCGCGGTCCCAGTCGGTCGCGTGGCCCAGGCCAGACGTCATGTCGATCCTCCAAATCTGGCCGCCGTCCTAGAACACCCCTGCCCTGCCGTCCACCGTCTTGCGGCGGGCGGGGCGCATGGCTAGACCGTCGCAAACTGCCGCAAGGAGCTTCGGAATGGCCAAGATCAAGGTTAAGAACCCGATCGTGGAGATGGACGGCGACGAGATGACCCGGATCATCTGGGGGTTCATCAAGGACAAGCTGATCCTGCCCTATCTCGACATCGACCTGAAATATTTCGATCTCGGGATCGAGAACCGCGATGCGACCGACGACAAGGTGACGGTCGACTCGGCGCTGGCGACGCGGGAATACGGCGTCGCGGTGAAGTGCGCCACGATCACGCCGGACGAGGCGCGGGTGACGGAATTCAACCTCAAGCAGATGTGGCGCAGCCCGAACGGGACGATCCGCAACATCCTCGACGGCACGATCTTCCGCGAGCCGATCATCTGCGCGAACGTGCCGCGCCTGGTGCCGCACTGGTCGCAGCCGATCGTGATCGGCCGCCATGCCTATGGCGACATCTACCGCGCCGCCGAAACCAAGATCCCCGGCCCCGGCAAGGTGCAGCTCTCCTACATTCCGGCCGATGGCAGCAAGCCGCTGATCCTCGACGTGCATGATTTCAAGGGCCCCGGCGTGGCGCTCGGCATCCACAACACCAAGGCCTCGATCGAGGGCTTCGCGCGGGCGAGCTTCAATTACGGGCTGGCGCGGAACTATCCGGTCTATCTCTCGACCAAGAACACCATCCTCAAGGCCTATGACGGCATGTTCAAGGATGTGTTCCAGGAGATCTTCGACGCCGAGTTCAAGGCCGAGTTCGACAAGCGCGGCCTGACCTACGAGCACCGGCTGATCGACGACATGGTCGCCTCGGCGCTGAAATGGAACGGCGGCTATATCTGGGCCTGCAAGAACTATGACGGCGATGTGGAGAGCGACATCGTGGCGCAGGGCTTCGGCAGCCTCGGGCTGATGACCTCGGTGCTGATGAGCCCGGACGGCAAGACGGTGGAGAGCGAGGCGGCGCACGGCACCGTGACGCGCCACTATCGCGAGCACCAGAAGGGCCGGCCGACCTCGACCAACCCGATCGCCTCGATTTTCGCCTGGACCCGCGGCCTCGCCTATCGCGGCAAGTTCGACGAGACCCCCGAGGTGACCGAGTTCGCCGAGACGCTGGAGCGCGTCTGCGTCGAGACGGTGGAAAGCGGGTTCATGACCAAGGATCTCGCGCTGCTGATCTCGAAGGATCAGCCCTGGATGACGACGCAGGACTTCCTCGCCAAGCTCGACGAGAACCTGCAGGCGGCGATGGCGAAGCGCCAGGCCGCGTGATGGCGGGCCCTGTGGTCCACACAAGGATCGCAGGGCCACATACCTGACGGCGTCTTGACTGAAAGGCGGGCTGCCTTCCCTATATGGATATGATGGAAGGCTTCCCGTTTTCGGTTCTCGACCTCGCCCCCGTGCCGGACGGCGCCACCCGGGCGACGCGTTGCGCAACAGCATCGACCTCGCCCGCCACGCCGAAACCCTCGGCTTCAACCGCTACTGGTTGGCCGAACACCACAACATGCCCGGAATCGCGAGCGCGGCCACCTCGGTCGTGATCGCGCATGTGGCGCAGGCGACGACGCGGATCCGCGTCGGCTCGGGCGGGGTGATGCTGCCCAACCATGCGCCGCTGGTGATCGCCGAGCAGTTCGGCACGCTGGCCGCGCTGCATCCCGGGCGGATCGATCTCGGGCTTGGCCGCGCGCCGGGCACCGATCCGCGCACCGCCCACGCGCTGCGGCGGAACATGGAGGGGACCGAGGCCCGCTTCATCGAGGATGTGATCGAGCTGCAATCGTATTTCCAGCCGGCGGACGCGGCGCAGGCGGTGCGCGCGGTGCCGGGCGCGGGGCTCGACGTGCCGATCTGGCTGCTCGGATCGAGCACCTTCTCGGCCGAACTCGCCGCCGCGCTCGGCCTGCCCTTCGCCTTCGCAGCGCATTTCGCCCCCGATCTGCTGGGTGCCGCGCTGACGCGGTATCGCAGCCGGTTCCAGCCTCGGCACAGCTGGCGAAGCCGCATGCGATGATCTGTGTCACGGTCTGCGCCGCGCCGGATGACGAGGAGGCGGATTTCCTGTTCACCTCGCAGCAGCGCGCCTTCGTCAATCTGCGGCGCGGCCAGCCGGGGCTGCTGCCGCGCCCCGCGCCGCTCGACGGGGGATGGAGCGAGCGCGAGCGCGCCGGGGTCGAGCATGCGCTGGCCTATGCGATGGTTGGCGGGCCGGCGCGGGTCGCGGCGAAGCTCGCCGGCTTCATGGCCGAATTCCGCCCCGACGAACTGATGATCGCCTGCCAGATCCACGACCATGCGGCGCGCCGGCGCAGCTACGAGATCGTGCGCGGGCTGGGCTGCAGCCTGAGCCGGGCCGCCTGAGGCCTCAGCCGGCGGCGGGCGGCTCGTTATGCTCCCAGCCGCCGCCGAGCGCCTGATAGAGCGTGACGAGGTCGGCCGAAATCCTCGCCTGGCTCTGCGCCTGCGCCTGTTCGGCGGCCAGCACGGATTGCTGCGCGGTGAGGACCTGGAGATAGTCGACGAGGCCTTCGCGGTAGCGTTCCTGGGCGAGTGACAGCGCGCGGCGGGTCTGGGTGACGTCGGTTTTCAGCGCGTCCTGGGTCTTCTGCTCCTCGTCATAGGCGGTCAGCGCGTTGTCGACCTGATGGAAGGCGGTGAGCACGGTTTTCGCGTAGTTCACCGCGGCCTCGCGCTGCTGCGCCTTGCGCAGGTGCAGCTCGCCGCGCAGGCGGCCGCCCTCGAACAGCGGCATGGTGATCTGCGGGCCGATCGCGTAGGTGACGGCGGAAAGCTGGTTCAGGTTGGAGAATTGCAGCGCCTGCAGCGACACCGAGCCGGCGAGCGAAATGTCGGGGAAGAAGCTCGCCTTGGCGACACCGATCTCGGCGGTGGCTTCATGCAGGCGGGCGGTAGCTTCGCGGATGTCCGGACGGCGCTGGAGCAGTTGCGAGGGCAGGCCGATCGGCACCACCGGGGGGACCGGCGGAATCGGTTTCGCGGTGATCAGCCTTGCGCGGAGGGCTTCCGGCCCCTCGCCGAGAAGGAGGCTGAGCTGGTTGATGTCCGCTGAGATCGAAGTTTGCAGGGCGGGGAGTTGGGCGCGGATCGACGCCGCCTGGGCCTCGGCGTCGGCGACGTCGAGCGCGTTGGCGAGGCCGGCCTGCTGGCGCTGGCGGATCAGCCCGGCGATGTTGCTGGCGCTGGCGAGGTTGCGGCGGGTGATGGCGAGGACCGCCTGCTCGGCGCGCAGATTGATGTAATCGTGCGCCACCTCGGCCTCGGTGTTGAGGAGGACGGCGCGGCGGGCATCGCGCGAGGCCTGCACCGCGGCGAGCGAGGCCTCGACCGCGCGGCGGTTCTTGCCCCAGAGATCGAAATCGAAGACCGAGGAGAAACCGTACTGGAAGAGGTTGAAGGGCTGGAGCTGCGCGCCGGGCAGGCCGCCGCCGCCGATCGAGGTCGAGCCGCCGCTGGCGGTGGAGCCGGCATTGGTGCTGGTCGAGGTTGACCCGCCGCCGCTGAGCGCGGTGAAGACGCCCTTGTTGCTCGGCTTCTCGCGCGTGTAGGAGCCGGCGAAATTGAGGTTCGGGTAGAGTGCCGCGCCCTCGATCTGCGCCTGGGCCTCGGCTTCGGCGAGGCGCTGGGTGGCGGCCTTCACGTCGAGATTGCGGGCGATGGCCTGCTGCTCAAGACCGCTGAGGGCGGGATCGCCGAAGCTCTGCCACCAGGCGAGGTCGACCTTGCCCTGGCTGACCGTCTCCGGGGAGGTCAGCGCCGGACGATGGGCGAGAAAGGATGAAGCCGTCCTCGTTCGCGGCGCGTGGAAATTGGGGCCGAGTTCGCAGCCGCCGAGTGCGAGGGCCGCGATCAGCGCCGGGCCCATGAGGGCCCGCCGGCGCAGGCGGGCGGCAAAAACATCAGATTTCATAGACCACTCCTTCGGCGGCGCGGGCGGACGGGGTGCCCAGCAACAGCACGACCGGCCAGACCAGCAGGGCCATCAGGCCCAGAATATGGAACAAATCAAGATAGCTCATGAACGCTGCCTGATGTTGCACCGCCGCGGCGACCTGCGAAAGGGTCCTTCCGTGCAGGCTGGCATACGGTGTGACGGATTCGGCAAGTCTTGAATGATGGAACTGGGTACGCCAGGCGAGCATCGAGGTGACGAAGGAGATGCCGATGCTGCCGCCGATATTGCGCACCTGGTTGATGATGGCGGAGGCATCGCCGTTGCGGGCCGGTGGCAGGCCGACATAGGACAGCGCCGAAATCGGGATGAACAGGAAGGGCAGCGCGATCACCTGCAGCACCCGGTCGATCGAGATGGTGGAGAACGAGGCGGTGGGCGCCAGGTGCGACTGGAAGACCAGCGCGATGCCGGTTTCGAGCAGACCGCCCACCAGCAGCACGCGCGCGGGGATGATCCGGCCGGTGACGATGCCGGCGACGGGCATCAGCCCGATCGTGGCGAGGCCGCCGAGGGCGAGGGCGAAACCGGCGGTTTCCGAGGAGTAGCCCATCAGCGTCTGGGTGAGCTGGGGAAGCAGCTGGGTGGTGCTGAGCAGGATGAAGCCGATGACGAACATCACGAGGCAGCAGATCGCGAAGTTTCGGTAGGCGAAGAGGCGGACATTCACCACCGGCGCGGGGTGGTTCCATTCCCAGACGATGAGGGTGACGAGCGAGACCGACCAGAGCACGAACAGGAAGCGGATGAAGACGCTGCCAAATCCGTCGTCGATCGAGAACTTGTCGAGAAAGATCTGCAACGCGCCGAACCCGACAGCGACCAGCAGGAGGCCGAACCAGTCGAACCGCAGGCCGACGGCGAGGCGGGCGGCGCGCTCGCGGATCAGAAGTTCGGGTTCGTCGACAAAGATCGCGATCAGGGCAAAGGCGATGAGGCCGATCGGCAGGTTGATCAGGAACACCCAGTGCCAGGACAGATGGTCGGTCAGCCAGCCGCCGAGGATCGGCCCGGTGGCGGGGGCGACGATGATCACCACGCCGAATACCGCAAAGACCTGGGCGCGCTGCGAGGGGGGGAAGCTGTCGGCATACATCGACTGGGTTACGGGCTGCAGGCCGCCGCCGCCGATGCCCTGCAGCACCCGGGCGACGATGAGCATGGACAGCGAGGTCGAGAGCGCGCAGAGGACCGAGCTTGCGGTGAAGAGCGCGACGCAGATCAGGAACAGCCGCTTGCGGCCGACCACCTCCTGCAGCCAGCCGGTGATCGGCAGGATGATGCTGTTCGAGACGAGATAGGAGGTAAGCACCCAGGTGCTTTCGTCGGGGCTGACCGCCAGCGAGCCGGCGATATGGGTGAGCGCGACATTGGCGATGGTGGTGTCGAGCACCTCCATGAACGGTGCCAGCGCCACCATCGCCACGATCAACCAGGGATTGTAGACGCCTGCCGCCGAACGCGGCGTGTTGGGCCGCGTGGCGTAGAGCAGGCTCATTGGCCGCGGATGCGGATATAGGGCTCGACGGACATGCCGGGCGCGAGCAGATGGTTGCGCAGGCGGCTGTCGTCGAAGTCGATGCGGACGGGGACGCGCTGGACCACCTTGACGTAATTGCCGGTGGCGTTCTCTGCCGGGAGCAGCGAGAAGACGCTCCCGGTGCCGTGCTGGATGCTGGCGACCCGCGCGTGAAACGCGATGCCGGGGATGGCATCGACATAGACCCGCACGTTCTGGCCGGGATGAATCCTGCCGAGCGCCGTCTCCTTGAAGTTCGCGGTAACCCATACGCGATCGCCGACAATGGCCATCAGCCCGGCTCCGGGGGCCACGACATTGCCGGTGCGCACGCTCTTGCGCGCGACCCAGCCGGAAACCGGGGCGCGGATTTCGGTGTAGCCAAGCTTGAGCCGGGCGTCGGCGACATTCACGGTGGCGGCCTTGAGCGCGGCTTGCGCTGCCGCGACAGCGGCATTGGCGGCGCCAACCTGCTGGCGGGCGGCGTCGGCGCGGGCAACCGCGCCGCGCAGGGCGGCGGCGACGGAATCGCGCGTTGTCGGCGTGATCGCGCGCGGATCGATCCTGGTGTAGCGCGCCTCGTCACGGCGGGCGCGGAACAGCGAGGCGTCGGCCACCTCGACATTGGCGCGGGCAACCGCGAGGTCGGCCTCGCGCGCGGCGAGATCGGCCTTCGCCTCGGCCTCGCCGGCTTCGGCGCGGTCGAGCGCCACGCGCTGGGCCCGCGGATCGAGGCGGACGAGCACCTGCCCACGCACGACGTGCTGGTTGGTCCTGACCAGAACGGCCACGACCTTGCCCTGGACGCGGGCGGAAATCGTATGGATCGCGCTTTCGATCTGCGCATCCGAGGTGGAGGCGAAATCGCGGGTGCTCCACCAATAGGCAAGGCCCGCGGCGGCAAGACCGATCAGCAACAGCGCCAGAATTACAAACGGACGCCGCTTGCGGCGCGCGGCGACTGCAGGTGCTGACGACGAGGTCGCGCTGCGGCGCAAGTCGGTCTCGGTCAGGTCATTCATGAATGCAGTTTATCCTATTGGCAGGATCATCGCCACCATCGGCGCGTGGGTCGCCATTACACACATCTCGAAGCCGCAACAACTCGGCGGGGGTCGAACGTACATCAACAAAGTTTCAACGAAGACGACGATTCGGCTTGAATCCGTCGGCGTGTGGAGTATTACTATCTTAGGTAGTATTTCGATTTTCAAAATAACAATTTGGATGAAAAATGACGCAGTTTCAGAGCATGGACAGTTACCTGCGCGACCGGATCAGGGCATGGCCACAGACGCCGCCGGGGCTTGAACCCGCAGATGCGGACGAGCGCGGGGTGTGGCTGCGGGCCCGGCCGGGACCGGTTCAGGAAACCGAGGCCCCTGCCCTGAAGATTCCCGGCGCCTCGCGGATGCGAACCTTCCCCGACGGGCTGTGGTTGTGGTTCGGCGGCAATAGCGCCGATCCGTTCGTCGATCTCTTCGCGATCGAGATCTGCGGCAGCTTGCAGAACCTGCTCGACAAGCGGTCCCGCTATGCGCCGAGCCTGCATTCGCTGCTGGTCTCCTGCCCCGCCGGATGGATGCGCCGGCCAGTCTGCGCGCAGGACCCGACGCAGCGATGGCAGCGGATCGGCCTGCTCGATGCCGCACCGGAGACGCCAACCGCGCTGCCGGTGCGCGACATCAGGGTTCTCTATGCGCTGAAGCCCAAGCATTTCAGGGAATTCACCGCCGGAAGCATCGCGCATCCGCACGAATTGTTCGCGCCTGTGGACATATTGCTCGACGAGGCGGGCTGGCGGGCGCCGGGGTTGCGGCGGTTTCTCTGCCACGCCGCGCGGCGCGCGAATTACTGGGATTCAGCCTGGTGCGGCGGCGACGAAGCCGGGGGCGGCGAGTTGCAAGCCGGCGCGCGCGATGGCGTCACGGGCGAGATCGGGACGATCGGAAATCATGCCATCGACGCCGAACCCGATCATCCGGTCGAACGCCTCGGCGGTGTTGACGGTCCAGGGCAACACGAGGAGGCCGAGCGCGTGGGCCTCGCGGACTTCGCTCTGCTGGAGCGTCCCGTGAAACGGCGCCCAGCACACGGCCCCCAGGGCCGCGACCGCGCGCGGGAGCTGGCCGCCGAATGCGTCTAGATCGATGCCGCCGAGCCAGAGCGGGGCGGCCTCCACCGTATCCGGCGCGGTGAGGCCGCACCGGCGCAGGCCCGGCTCGATTGCCGCCGCGGCGCGCAGCACCCGCCAGTCGAAGGCAAAGAGCAGCGTACGCCCGATGGCGCGATGACGGCGGAGCGTGTCGATCACCGCGGCGGCCATGCGTTCGGGCGTCGCCGTGCGGTCGGGATGGTCGGGGAAGGTCTTGACCTCCACCAGGAGATCGCGGCCGGCAAGCGCCTCGATCACCGCATCGAGCGTGGGAATCCGCGCGCCATCCGCCGGCGCCTGGGCGGGGTAGCGCGCGGCATAGTCCGATCCCGGCCGCAGCCGGCCGACATCGTAGGCGGCGAGTTCGGCGAAGCGTTGCGCGCGAAGCAGCGGGGCGGCTTCGGGCGCGAGCCAGTTCCCTGCCCCATCGCGCGCGATGTCGGGATTGAGGCGCGGATCGTGGTGAACCACCACGACATCATCGACCGTCAGGCCGACATCGAATTCGGCGCCGGTCAGGTCGAGCGACGCGATCGCGGCGAAGCCCTCGATGGTGTTTTCGGGACGCAGGCCGCGCGCGCCACGATGGCCGAACAGAGCGATGGAGCGCGGCAATGCGGCGGCGTCGGTCATGGCGGGTCTTTCGGGTCAGGCGGTCTCGGCTGCGTCGACGCGGGCATGGCCGCCCTCGCCGGGGCTGATGCGCATGCGCCTGGGATGCAGGCGGATCAGGCTTTCGTGATGGGCGATCGAGACGATCTGCATCGCCGGCATGCGGGCGCGCAGCATGGCGAAGAGGCTGGCGGCCGACTCCTCGTCGAGCGCGGAGAGCGCCTCGTCGAGGAACAGCCAGTCCGGCCGCGCGACCAGCACGCGCGCAAGGGCGAGGCGCTGCTGCTCGCCGCCCGACAGGCGCAGCGCCCAGTTGTCGACATGTTCGAGACGCAGGCCGAGGCCGCCGAGGCCGACCTCGGCGAGGGCCGCGCGGACGGTTTCGTCGTCCACCTCGTATTCCTGCTGCGGATAGGCGACCGCGCGCTTGAGCGAGCCGAGCGGAAAATAGGGTTTCTGGGGCAGGAACATCGCCGTGCCGGAGGGCCGGGCGACGCGGCCGCGGCCGAACGGCCAGATACCGGCGAGCGCGCGGAACAGTGTGGATTTTCCGGTGCCGGAGGGGCCGGTGATGACCACCGGCTCGCCGCGCTCGATGGCGAGGCTGGCGCCGGCGAAAAGATGCCGCCCGTCGGGCAGCGAGACGGTGAGATCTTCGGCATGCAGTGCTGCATCCGCCGGCGCGACGACATGGTCGGGCCGGTGCGCGTGCGCCTGCTTCACCGCGCGCTCGAACCCATCGAGACGCTGCACGGTGGCGCGCCAGCCGACCAGCTGCGGATAGGCCGAAACGAACCAGGAGAACGAGCCCTGCACGTTGCCGAAGATATTGTTGATCTGCAGCAGCAGGCCGAGGGTGAAGAGGCCGGAGAAATAGCCGGGGGCGGCGATCAGGATCGGGAAGATGATCGCCACCTGGCTGAAGCCGATGGTGAAGAAGTTCAGCGCCTTGGTGCGCTTCATGATCTTCCACCAGTTGAGGTAGATCGCATGGAAGCGCTGCTTCAGGCCGACCCCTTCCTCGGCCTCGCCGCCATAGAGCGCGATCTGCTCGGTGTTCTCGCGCACGCGGATGAGATTGAAGCGGAAATCGGCGTCGACCTGCTGCTGCTGGAAGCTCAGCGGGATCAGTTTCCAGCCGATCACATGGGTCAGATAGGTGCCGATGAGCGAATAGACGATCGCGATCCAGACCAGATAGCCGGGGATCACCAGGCCAAGCAGGTGCAGCGGCGGCACCAGGAACCACAGCACGAAGATGAAGCTGCAGAGGTTCACGATGTTGGAGATGAAGCTGATGCCAAGGGACAGGTTGTTGGAGACGAAGCTGCGCAGGTCGTCAGCGATCCGCTGGTCGGGGTTATCGAGCGGGCTGCCGGCCTCGGCCTTCAGGCTGAGCTGGTAATGCGCGCGGTTGGCCAGCCAGTCAGCCACGAAATTTTCGGTGATCCAGCGGCGCCAGCGGATTTCCAGCATCTGCTGGAGATAGAAGGCGTAGACGCCGACGAGGATGTTGAGGGTGGCGATCTCGGTGAAACCGGGGACGAACCAGGGATAGCCCTTGATCATCCGGTAGGTGAAGATCGACTGCCAGAAACCGGCGGCGTCCTTGGCCTGGAGCGCGTTGTAGAAGATCTTGTACCAGTAGGAATAAAGAACGTTGAGATAGACCGAGACGAGGTTGAGGGCGATGATGGTCGCGAGCAGGGCCAGCGCCGGCCAGCGCTCTTTCGAGGCGAAATAGGGCCGGGCGAGGCGCCAGGCATCCGCCAGGGCGGCGATCACCGCGCGCAGGAACCTCATGAATGCGGCGCCGCCGCGCGGGAGATGGCATCGAGCCAGCGCCGCAGCCGGGCGGCATTGGCGCCGAAATCCGAATAGCCGTAGAGCGAGCGGGAATAGAGGATCAGGTCGCTGCCGCCGGCCGGGTCGGGGCGGACCTGAGCGATCACCACATCGGGGAAGTTCGCCACGGGCGTGCGCGCGACCCAGGCTTGCTGCATCCGGGCCGGATCGGCCGAGAGGCCATAGGTTCGCGGCTCGGCGGCCGCGACACGGGCGACGAGCGCATAGAGCGCGGCGGGCGGCAGGCCGTAGCGCGGCGTGTCGAACGTGGGTTTCGGGGTGAAGCCGGCGGGGGCCGCCAGCGCCTTGTTGGGCGAGGCCGGGAGGGCGAGATGGGGGAAATCGACATGCCCCGGCGGGGTGACGCCGGCGGCGCCGGCGAAGCCGCAGGCGGGGAAGACGATGCTGAGCAGCAGGGGCAACAATCCAACAGCCATCAGGCGGTCTCTCCGGGAGGAATGGCGGGCTGGGCGAGACGAATGACGCCCCGCACGGCATCGGGTTCGACCACCTTGCCCTTGCGCAGGATCACGATGCTGCCCTCGCGGGCAAGGTCGAGCGCGGTGCGGCGGATGGTGGCGCCAGGCGTCGGGCGCGGTTTCGCCGCGCGCGGCGGCGAGATGCCGGGCGGCATCCGTCGGGCAGATCGAGGCGCCTGGCCGACAGGCAGCGAGGGCACCGCGAATCGCGCGGCCGGCTTCGTCGGGGCTGGCAGAGTGCGGAGCACGGGTCATGCCGTCATGTCTGGCGCGGATCGGGCGTTCCGGCAAGCTCCCGCGCCGCCAACCGCGAAGGGTTCGGGCCGTGCTGCGCGGCTCAGATCCCGGCCGGCAGCCGCGCGCGAAGCATGTCCGCCGCCATGGCGGGCCCGATCCATGGCCCCTGCACCTCGGCGATTCCGAGCTCCCGGGCTTTCTGCAATTCGGACTCGGTTTCCACCCCATCGAGCAGGACGGTGACGTCGAACCGGCGGGCGATGTCGATCGCGGCGCGGATCAGCACCACGTCCGGCCCGGCGGGATCGGCCACCAGGGCGCGAACCAGCCGGCGGTCGAATTTGAGGCCGCTGAACGGCAGGCGGGACAGCAGGGCAAGCCCCCCGAAATCGTGACCGAACCCTTCGAGGATGACGCCAATTCCGGCGTCCCGCAGGCCGGCGATCTGCTGCTGGAGATGCTCGCCGCCGATCACGAGGTCGGCTTCGTCGATCAGGATGTCGAGCCTCTGGAGGTCGATGCCGAGCGGCTCGAAGGCCTGGCGCACGAGGCCGACGGCGTAGCCATCCCCGAGGGTGGCGCCAGGAAGCGGAACGCCGACATGCCAGCCCGGCGGCCCGGCGGCGAGTTCGGCCGCGACGGCGCGCAGCGTGTAGGACAGCATGTCGTGACGCAGCATCGCCCGGTCGATCCCGCGCAGCAGGGGAGCGACCGGCATCAGGCCGCGGCGGCGGTTCGGCAGGCCGAGCCAGAGATCGGCGCCAACGAACCGCTCGGCGGAGGGGGCGAGGCTGAGGCGCGGGATGTAGCGGCGGACGAAACTGTCCTGCCGCAAGGCATCGGCGAGGCGGGCCGCCCGCTTGCGCTGCTCGCCGGCTTCGAGACGGCGGAGCGACGCGCGCTCGCGACGCTCCGTTTCAGCCGAACCGGACTCCGAAACGCCCGACCGAACCGGCGCGGTGGCCGCTGTCGGCCGAAAGTCCGGTGACTGCGATACACTCAAAAGACACTACTCCATCGACGCGTCCCACGTGACGGGATGATGAAGCAGGATGGGTAAAATATACCTTAACGTGACACGATAAATGCGACGACGAGCTTATTTTAGGGCGTTTCAGACGCCGATCGTGTCGAGCAGGCGGGTGGTGCCAAGACGGGCGGCGGCGAGCAGGCGGGCGCCCGAATCGAGCGCCGCGAGCGGGGCCAGACTCGTTTCGTCGACGAGTTCGAGATAATCTAGGACGAACCCGCCGGCGGCGAGCGTCTGCCGGCTCGCGGCAAGGGTCGCGCCGACCGGGGCGCCGGCGCGCAGCTCGTCGCGCGTGCGTAGCAGGACCCGATGCAGCAGCGGCGCGCGGGCGCGCTCGGCGGCGTCGAGATAACGGTTGCGCGAGGACATCGCGAGGCCGTCTGCCTCGCGCAGGGTCGGGCCGACGACAATCTCCACCGGCAGGAACAGGTCGCTCGCGACGCGGCGAATGACCTGCACCTGCTGCCAGTCCTTCTCGCCGAACCAGGCGGCGTTCGGCCCCACCTGGCCGAGCAGCTTGGCCACGACCGTCGCCACGCCCCGGTAATGGCCGGGTCGGACCGCGCCTTCGAGCACCGTCGACAGCCCGGCGACATCGATCATGGTGGCATCGCCGGGCGGATACATCGTCGCCACCTCGGGTAGCCAGGCCAGCGCGCAGCCGGCATCGGCGAGCAGCGCGCAGTCGCGCGCGGGGTCGCGCGGGTAGCGGGTGAAATCCTCGTTCGGACCGAACTGGGTGGGGTTGACGAAGATGGAGGCGGCCACGACGTGCCCGGCCGCGCGGGCCGCGCGAACCAGGGAGAGATGGCCCTCGTGCAGCGCGCCCATGGTCGGCACCAGAGCGAGGGAGGCACGGCCGCCTTCCGCCAGCGCCGCGCGGGCGGCCCGCAGGTCGTGGAGATGACGGACGATCTGCATGGTGTGTCTCCATGAAAGACGGCTGGTTGAGGGCGTTTTGAGGGAATCCGGCGGCCGCGTCCATGCCCGCTGGCGGAAGGCTGTTCCGCCGGCAAAGGCGCGGCCATACATTCGGAAAACATAAACTATCCGCGAGCGGGCCGCGCCGGAGGCGGAAGCGCACTTTGGAAATCGGCGGGGTAACTATATGTAGCGGTCATGGCACGCCAATCGTCTCCCGCGAAACAGTGGATCCATCAGGAAATCAGGCTTGGAGGACGCCGCGCCCGGCTCGCGATCGGGCTCGGCATCGCCTCCACCCTCATCGCGATCGGGCAGATCGCCTGCGCCGCCGGGCTGCTGGCCGCGGCGATCGCGCCGGGGCATCTGCCCGTCGCGCTGCTCGGGCTCGGCTTCATCACCGCCGCCCTGCTGCGGGCGGGGCTGATCGTCGGCCAGGAACACGAGGCGAGCCGGCTCGGTATCGCCGCCCGCCGGCGGCTGCGCAGCGACACGCTGGGCCGGCTGATGAGCGCGGGGCCGGGGCTGCTGCGCGGGCGGCATTCGGCGGAGCTGTCGATCATCGTGGTCGACCGCGTCGAGGCGATGAACGGGCTGCACGGGCGCTGGATTCCGGCGGCGCGGCTCGCCGCGATCGGGCCGGCGCTGGTCGCGCTCGCCGCCGCGATCGCGGACTGGCGCAGCGGGCTCATCCTAGCGGTGAGCGGCGTTCTGGTGCCGGTGTTCATGGCCATGACCGGGATTGGCACCGGGGTCGCGGCGCGGTGCCAGTTCACCGCGATGGCGCGGTTGCAGACCCGCTTTCTCGATCGCGTGCGCGGCATCGCCACCATCGTGCTGGCCGGGCGCGCGGAGGCCGAGGCGGCATCGCTCGGCCGCGCCGCCGACGAGTTGCGCCACCGCACCATGCGAATTCTGCGCATCGCCTTCCTCAACGCCACGGCGCTCGACCTGCTGGCCGCGGCGGCGCTGGTGGGGATCGCCATCCGCTTCGCCGGGCCGCTGCTCGCCGGCCACGCAGCACTGGCGCCGACCGCGCTGTTCTGCGTGCTGCTGGTGCCGGAGTTCTTCGCGCCGCTGCGCGCGTTCTCGGCCGTGTATCAGGACCGGATGACCGCGCAGACCGCGGCCGAAGACCTGGTCGGCCTGCCCGAGCCGCAGACGGTCGCGGTGCCGCCGGATGCCATCCGCACGGTGACGGCGCGGGGCATCACGATCGGTTTCGAGCAGGTCGGCTTCGCCTGGAGCGAGGCGCGCGGCCCGGTGTTGCAGGATCTCAGCTTCCAGTTGCCCGCGGGGAGATGATGATGCTGGTCGGCCCCTCGGGCGCCGGAAAATCCACCATCATCGAGCTGCTCCTTGGCTATATCAGGCCGCAATCCGGGCGGATCACGCTGAACGGCGCGCCGATCGAGACGATCGTGCCAGCCGCCCTCGCCCGCATGACGGCGCTGATCAGCCAGCGGCCGGTGCTGTTCGCCGGAACGATCGAGGAGAATATCCGGATGGGCCGGCCGGAGGCGAGCGAGGCCGACCTGCTGGAGGCGGCGCGGCTCGCGCGGGTGAGCGAGTTCGCCGACCAGCTTCCCGAAGGACTGGCGACCCGCATCGGCGATGGCGGCTACGGGCTGTCAGGCGGCCAGGCGCAGCGGATCGCGATTGCCCGCGCCTTTCTCAAGGATGCCAGCCTGCTGCTGCTCGACGAGCCGACCGCGCAGCTCGATCCGGCGACCGAGCGCGAGGTGGTGGACAGCCTCAGGCGGCTGGCGATCGGGCGGACCGTAGTGCTCGCCAGCCATGCCGCCTTCGCCCATGAATTCAGCGGCCGCAAGCTCGATCTCGGCGCCGCCCAGGCGGCGCGGCTCGAGGGGGTGGCGTGATGAGGGATGTCGTGTTCGCGCCGCTGCTGCGGGTGATCCTGATCTGGCGGCGGCAGGCGCCGGCGATCGCCTTCGGCGCGCTGGTCGCACTGGCCTCGCTTGCCTCCGGAGTCGCACTGATGGCCGGCGCCGGGCACTATATCGCGGCCTCGGCGATCGGCCTCGCCGTTGTCGTGCCGGTGGTGCTGGAGGTGACCGGCGTCGCGCGGGTGGTGCTGCGGTATCTGGAGCGGCTGACGACGCATGATGCGACCTTCCGCGCGCTGGCGGCGCTGCGGTTGTGGTTCTATCGCGGGTTCGCGCGCAGTGCCGCCGGCGGGCTCGGGTTCCGGCGCTCGGGCGATGTGCTGGCGCGGCTGGTCAACGATATCGAGGCGCTGGACGGGGTGCTGCTGCGGCTGCTGATCCCGCTGCTCGGCGCGGTGATGCTGGTGCCGGCGCTGCTGGTGGTGATCGGCCACGATGACGACGCCGCCGCGGTGCTGGTGCTGGCGCTGTTCGCCATCGTCGCGTTCGTGATGCCGTGGCGGGCGATGGTCGCGGCGCGGGCGGCCGCGGCGGACGAGACCGAGGCAGGCGGCGCCCTGCGCGTCGCGGTGCTCGACACGCTGACGGGGTTGCGGGAAATCAAGGTCTACGAGGCCGAGGGGCGGATGCTCGCCGGTGTGCAATGGCAGGAATCCCGGCTGTTCCGCGCCGAACGCGACCTCGCCGCGCGCGGGGCGGCATTGCAGGGTCTCGCCTTCCTCGCCACCCAGGGCGCGCTGCTCGCGGTGCTGCTGATCCATGGCGCGCATCCGCTGGCCGTGGTGGTGGCGGTTTTCGTCGTCGTCGCCGCGTTCGAGGCGGTGGGCGGCATGCCGCGCGCGGGCGTGATCGCGGGACGGGCCTCGGCGGCGGCGACGCGGGTTCTCGAAGCGGCCGAGGCCGCGCCGCCGGTGCGCGATCCCGAGCGCCCGGCGCCGATGCCGGCCGGCAACGCGCTCGCCTTCGAGCATGTCGGGTTCCGCTGGACGCCGGAGGGCCAGGCGGTGTTCGACGACCTGTCGCTCGACGTGCCGGCGGGGTCGCGGGTCGCGGTGCTCGGGCCGTCAGGGGCGGGAAAGTCGACGCTCGCCGCACTGGCGCTGAAGCTGGCGGCGCCCGAGCAGGGCAGGATCCGGCTCGGCGGGACGGATATCGGCACGCTGCGGGCCGCGGATGTGCGCGCGCGGATCGCCTGGCTGTCGCAGGCGACGCATCTCTTCGCCGACACGATCCGTAACAACCTGCTGATCGGGCGCGACGATGCCGATGACGAGGCGCTCTGGGCGGCGCTGGAGGCGGCGCGGATCGCCGATGTCGTGCGTGCGCTTCCGGACGGGCTGGAGACGTGGGTCGGCGAACAGGGCTCGCAGTTTTCCGGCGGCCAGGGGCGGCGCCTCGCGCTGGCGCGGGTGCTGCTGAGCCCGGCGCCGATCCTGATTCTCGACGAGCCGTGCTCGGGCCTCGACCTCGAAACCGAGCGCGCCTTCCTCGCCACGCTCAACAACACGCTGGACGGGCGGACGGTGCTGATGATCACCCACCGGCTGACCGGGGTGGAGAAGCTCGACAGGATCTATCGGTTGCAGAATGGCAAGCTGACGGTGGCGACGAGATAGGGGCGTCGCCGCGCCGCGAGGCCGCAGCCGCCGGCTCAGGCGACGGCGGCGAGATCCGGGGCGGCGGTGCTGGCGCGGCGGTAGTTCGCGGCATCGGCGAACAAGGCGCGCAGCAGAAGGTTGTTGAGCCGGTGGCCGGTGCGCGCGCCGATGAACCGGCCGCGAATGGCGGCGCCGGCCAGCGCCAGATCGCCCACCACGTCGAGCAGCTTGTGGCGGACGAACTCGTCAGGGCTGCGCAGCCCTTCGGGGTTGAGGATGCTGTCGCCATCGACCACCACGGCGTTGCCGAGGGTGCCGCCGAGGGCGAGGCCCGCCTCGCGCAGACGGTCGATATCCTGTTTCATGGTGAAGGTGCGGGCGCGGGACAGCTCGGTTGTGAAGCTTTCCGGGGTGATTTCGAGGGAGAGCGCCTGGCGGCCGATCGCACGGGCGGGAAAGTCGATCTGCAGTGCCGCGGTGAAGCCATATTCACCCGCGGCGGCGGGGCGCAGCTCGGCGAAAGCGGCGCCGTCGCTCACCCGGATGGGGCGGCAGATGTCGATGATGTCCCGCGGCAAGGCGGTTTCGACAATGCCGGCACAGCGGATGAGGAAAACGAATTCCGCCGCGGAACCATCGAGGATCGGGACCTCCGGGCCGTCGACCTCGATCAGCGCATCGTCGATGCCGAGGCCGGCGAGCGCCGCCATGACATGTTCGACCGTGCCGATCCTGGCTTCCGGCCGGTGCGGATCGGCCAGGACGGTGCAGAGCCTGGTATCGGCCACAAGGTCGTGGCGGGCGGGAATGGTGACGCCGAGATCGGTGCGGCGGAAGCCGATGCCAGAACCGGGCTCGGCGGGGACGAGGCGCAGAGTCACGTCCTGTCCGCCATGCAGGCCGACGCCGCGGCAGGCGATCTCCGCACCGAGGCCACGCCGTCTCACGGGGCTGTCCTGCCCGACGATGAAGGGGCGGCTGAACGGAATGGCGGTGGACATCATGCGGTGAAAGCCTTGTGTTAAACGCGAAAGCCTTCGACAGGCTCGTTATTGCGGTGCAAACTAGCCCGGCGGGACGGCGGAGGGAAATCAATGAATATTTCTGATTATTTCCATATAAACCTATGATTTTGTTATTTTTATGGCGGCGCTGACACAAACGGTTCACAGCCCCGGGCGGCGCGGTTTGCCTTTGCCGGCCGGTTCTGCTTTCAGGGGGAACGGAGCGCGGCGCCGCCGCGCCAGACCGGGGAACCCATGACTGTCGCACTGATCGTCGCCGCCGGCCGTGGCCATCGCCTCGGCGGTCCCATTCCGAAACAGTACCGTCTGCTTGACGGCGTGCCGATCCTTCGCCGCACGGCTGAGGCGCTGCGCCGGCATGCGGCGGTGCGGGCGGTGCGGGTGGTGATCAACCCCGCCGATCGGGGGCTGTATGACGAGGCCATGGCAGGGCTCGGGCTCGTGGAACCGGTGACGGGCGGCGCCTCGCGGCAGGAATCGGTGCGCAACGGCCTCGAATCGATCGCTTCCCTCGCCCCCGAGACGGTGCTGATCCATGACGGGGTGCGGCCCTTCGTTGCCCCGACCGTGATCGGCGCGGTGCTCGACGCGCTCGGCCGCGTGCCCGGCGCGGTGGTCGGCGTGCCGGTCACCGACACGCTGAAACGGTGCCGCGGCGCCGTGGTCACCGGAACGGTGGAGCGGGCGGATCTGTGGCGGGCGCAGACACCGCAGGGCTTCCGCTACGAGGCGATCCTCGGCGCGCATCGGCGCGTGCATGCGGCACATCCGGGGCGAGACTTCACCGATGATTGCGCGGTGGCGGAGCTCGCAGGCCTCACGGTCGAGATGGTCCCGGGCAGCGAGGAGAATTTCAAGATCACGACCGAGGCCGACCTGCTGCGCGCCGAGGCCATGCTGCGCGAACGGGGGCGCTTGCTGGCCGTCGCAGATTAGGGCAGGCGCCGATCAGGGCAGGCGCCGATCAGGGTAGTCCCGGGCCCTGCCCTCCCCTGCCCTGGCGCGCCGTTGGCTCAGCCGATCCCCGCCGCGGCGATGAGCACGACACCGAGGCTGACCAGAGCGAGTCCGGCCATCTCGCCGCGCCGCGTGCGCTCGCCGAGGAAAAAATGGCCGACCGCAAGGGTGAACAGGATCTCGATCTGGCCAAAGCCGCGCACGAGGGCGGCGCTGGTCAGCGCGAAGCCGGCGAACCAGCAGCCCGAGCCGCAGGCGGAGAGCAGGCCGACCGGCGCCGCCCGCCGCCAGAGGGTGAAGCATTTGGCCAGTTCGCCCCGGTTCCGCAGCGCCATGACGCCGCCCTGGACCAGGGTTTGCAGCAGGTTGGTGACGGTGAGGGTGAGCACGGCCTTGAGCACGACCGGCGTGGCGGGGCCGAGCGTCAGCGTCGCCTCGCGCAGCAGGATCGCGGTGACGGCAAAGCCGAAGCCGGACCCGAGGCCGCAGAGAGCGGCGGGCTGCACCGAGGCGCGCAGCAGATCGGCCGGGGAGAGTTTCTGGCCGACGAAGGACAGCGCGAGCACGCCGGCAACCGCGAGCATGATCCCGACTATGGCGAGCGGCGGAATCCGCACCCCGAGCACCAGAACCGAGAAGATGACGAGCTGCGCCGCCTCGGTCTTCGCATAGGCGGTGCCGACCACGAAATTGCGGTGGCCGAAGGCCATGATCAGCAGCATGGTGCCGAAGATCTGGGCGATGCCGCCGGCGAGGCAATCGAGCAGGAAGGCGGGCGGGATCGCCGGCAGGGCGCGGCGGAGCAGGAGAAGCGCCACGCCGAGCAGCAGGATATCGGCCGGTAGCGCGTAGACGAACCGGACGAAGCCGGCCGCCGGGGCGCTGAGCGCGCCGCGCAGCCGGGCCTGCAGCGCCGTTCGCCAGACCTGGAACAGCGCGGCGGCGATGGTCACCGGTATCCAGGCGGGAACCAGGCTCATGCCAGCGCCGCGACATGGGCGCAGAAACGCGCGGCGAGCGCCACCAGATCGGCGACGACCGCCTCGCCGAGCGCGGCATCGGCGCCGGTGGCGTCGGCGGTGGCGGAGGCCGGCGCGATCTCGGGATATTCGGCGGGCGCGTCGATATCGACCCCTCGAAGCCGATCGTGCCGAAGCCGGTGACCGGGCAGCCAAGCAGGCTGGCGCCGGCGGCGGGCTTGCGCGCAAGATCGGGGCGGGAGACGTCGGGCGGAGGCAGAGCGCGATCGAGGCGAGCGGCTCGGCGCCATGGCCGAACCGCCCGGGCGCGGGGCCGATGCGGGCCTGCATCAGGCGGCTTGCGACCTTCCAGAGATAGAAGGACGGGATCACCGGCCCGCCGGCGCGGCGGATGGCAAGGGTTGCCTCATGCACCAGCGGCGCGTTGCCGCCATGGCCGTTGAGAATGACGATACGCTCGAACCCCGTGCGGCGCAGATCGGCGATCAGGTCGGCGAGCACGGCGCGGAAGGTGGCGGGGGCGAGCGCGAGGCCGCCGGGCACGGCGCCGAAATGATCCGCGGCACCGAAGGGCAGCGCCGGGGCCGCGAGGGTGAGAGTGCCCGAATCGGTCGCGGCGCGCGCGATCCGCCGGGCCAGCGCTTCGGCAAGGCGGAAATCGCCCATCGGGGCATGCGCGCCCTGGTCTTCCTGGCTGCCGAGTGGCAGCAGCACCAGCGGACGGCGCGGCAGGAGGGCTTGCAATTCGGCACTGGTCAGATCATCGAAAGCTGTTTTAAACATTTGTTCATCCTCCTGCGGGGATCCATGCTGGACGCAATTGTTGTGCGCTGGCAATGGAACGCATCCAATTTGAGGGAATTTGCATGTCAGGACCGACTTCATCGCCAGCGCCCTTGCCCATGGCCGGAATTGTGCCGGTCATCCTGGCCGGCGGAACCGGAACACGGCTCTGGCCGGTTTCACGCAAATCGTATCCGAAGCAGTTCTGGCCGCTCGTGTCGTCGCGGACCATGCTGCAGGAAACCGCGGCGCGGGCCCAGGGCGAGCGTTTCGCGCCCGCGATCGTGGTGGCGAACGAGGCGCATCGCTTCATCGTCGCCGAACAGCTGCGCGGCGAGGGCCATGAGGGAACGCGGATCCTGCTGGAGCCGGTGGGGCGGAACAGCGCGCCGGCCATCGCAGCCGCGGCGCTGCTGATCGCCGAAACCAATCCCGACCAGGTGATGTGGATCATGGCGGCGGACGCCTCGATCGCGGATGCGGACTCGCTCGGCCGCGCGCTCGCCATCGCCGCCGCTGCCGCGCGGGACGGGCAGATCGTCACCTTCGGGATGCAGCCGAATATGGCCGAAACCGGCTATGGCTATATCGAGCAGGGCGAAACGCTGGCCGGGCATGAAGGCGCGTTCCGCATCGCCCGCTTCGTCGAGAAGCCGGATGCGGCGACAGCGGCGAGGCTGATCGCCGACGGGCGGCATTACTGGAATTCAGGCATGTTCGTCGCGACCGCGCGGACCATGCTGGCGGAGATGGAGCGGCTGGCCCCCGAGGTCGCGCGCAGCGTGCGGGCGGCGTTCGACGCGCGGATCCCCGATCTGGATTTCATCCGGCTTGAAACCGCGGCGTTCCGCAGCGCGCCCGATATCAGCATCGACTACGCGATTGCCGAGAAGACCGACCGCGCCGCCGTGGTGCCGGCCGCGCTCGGCTGGTCGGATGTCGGCTCGTGGTCGGCCATCTGGGACATCGCCGAGAAGGACGCGGCCGGCAACGCGGCGCTGGGCGATGCCGTGATCGAGGATTCCAGCGGCTGCTATGTCCGCAGTGACGGCGCGATGACCGCGGTTCTCGGGCTCGAGAACACCGTTGTGGTGACGACGCCGGATGCCGTGCTGGTCGCGCACCGGGACAAGGCGCAGAACGTCAAGCGCGTCGTCGATGCGCTGAAGCGGATGAAGCGGCCCGAGGCGGAGGATCACAATCGAGTGTACCGGCCCTGGGGGTTCTATGAGAGCCTGATTCAGGGCGACCGCTTCCAGGTCAAGCGGATCGTGGTGATGCCCGGCGCGAAGCTCAGCCTGCAGAAGCACTTCCACCGTGCCGAGCACTGGGTGGTGGTGGCCGGCTCGGCGCTGGTGACGCGGGACGCCGAGACGCATCTCGTGCGCGAGAACGAGAGTATCTACCTGCCGCTCGGCTGCGTTCACAGGATGGAGAATCCCGGCAAGATCCCGCTGACGCTGATCGAGGTGCAGTCTGGCTCCTATCTCGGCGAGGACGATATCGTTCGCTACGAGGACACGTACGGGCGGAGCTGAATTCGGCCTATGTTCTTGTTTTGTTCTTGACAGCGCGCGTGATTTCCGGTGTGCTGCGTAGGAACGGAGCACGAACATGGACACATTCATACCGCGAGGCCTTCGGCCCGACGGCCGTGGCACCAGGCTTGCCCCACCCAACCGGTTCGAAACCACGCGCCATGATGCGTTCGACGACGGGTGGGGCATGCTGGACGAGAAGGAGGCAGCCCCCGAGACGGTGCTGATCCGCGACGCGACGAAATCGGTGATCAGCCGCAACGACAGTCCGGATCTCGGTTTCGATCGCGGGCTCAACCCGTATCGGGGCTGCGAGCATGGCTGCATCTACTGCTATGCGCGGCCGACCCATGCGTGGATCGGCCTGTCGGCGGGGCTCGATTTCGAGACCAAGCTGGTGTTCAAGCCCGAGGCGGCGACGCTGCTGGAGCGCGAGCTGTCGCGCAAGGGCTATCAACCGGCCACTATCGTGCTGGGCTCGAATACCGACCCGTATCAGCCGGTCGAGCGGCAGCTGCGGCTGACGCGCGCGGTGCTGGAGGTGCTGGAGCGGTTCGGACATCCGGTTGCGATCGTCACCAAATCGGCCGGAGTGCTGCGGGATGCCGACATTCTGGCGCGGATGGCGACGCGCAACCTCGCCCGCGTGCATCTCTCGGTGACGACGCTGGACGCAAGGCTCGCCCGGGCGATGGAACCGCGCGCGGCGACACCGGCGCGGCGGCTCGATGCGATGGCCGGACTCAAAGAGGCGGGAATCCCGGTCGGCGTGCTGGCCGCGCCGATGATTCCGGGGCTCAACGATCCCGAGCTGGAGCGCATTCTCGAAGCGGCGGCGCGGTCGGGCGCGTCGTCCGCCAATGCGATCCTGCTGCGCCTGCCGCACGAGCTGGGCGCGCTGTTCGAGGACTGGCTGAACCGCACCATGCCGGACCGCGCCGCGCATGTGCTGAGCCTGATCCGCCAGACTCGCGGCGGCGCGCTGAATGATGCCGCCTTCGGCAGCCGGTTTCGCGGCACCGGGGCCTATGCGGGGCTCTTGCGCGCGCGTTTCGAACGGGCGGCGCGCCAGTTCGGGCTGAGCGAAACGCCGCCGCCGCTCGATTGCAGCCAGTTCGCCAAGCCGCGCGCGACAGCTGCGGCGGCGCAGCTGTCGCTGTTCTGACCACCGCTCGGCCCGCCCCTGCGGTCAGGCGCGGCCGAGACGCTCGGCGCCGCCGCCACGGGCGGGAGAAGCGGTCGGGTCTTCCTCGTCCTCGCCCAGATCGCCGACCAGCGTTTCCGTGGTCAGGATCAGCTTGGCGACCGAGGCGGCGTTGCGCAGCGCCGTGCAGGTGACGCGGACGGGATCGATGATGCCGGCATCATACATGTTCTGGAACGTGCCGATGGCGGCGTTGTAGCCGAAGCCGCCATTCACCGCCGAAACCTTGGCGATCACGTGGTCAGGGTCGCCGCCGGCATTGGTCACGATGCGCCAGAGCGGCCTTGTGAGGATGGAGCGGACAAGTTTCACCCCCTCCGCGACATCGCCGCTGACGCCGGCCAGCACCTCGTCGAGCACCGGGCCGATCTGCGCCAACGCGGTGCCGCCGCCGGCAACCACTCCCTCCTCGCTCGCGGCGCGCACGGCGGCGAGCGAATCCTCGATCAGCTGGATCGTGCGCTTCTGCTCGACCGGCGTCGCCCCGCCCGCATAGAGAATGGCGGTGCCGCCGGAAAGTTTCGCGAGGCGCTCGCGCAGCTTGTCCTGCTCGATGTTGGGCGGTGCCGCATCGTGCATGCGCTGAACCTGTGCGCGGCGCGCGGCGATCGCAGCCGGATCGCCGGCGCCGCCGATGATCGCGGTGTGCGTGGCACTGGTGCGTACCCGCTCGGCGCCGCCGAGATCAGCTTCGGTGACATCCTCGATCCGGCCGCCGAGATCGCGAGCGATGACGCGGCCGCCGGTGATGATGGCGATATCCTCCATCATCGCCTTGCGCCAGTTGCCGTATTCGGGCGGGTGCACGACGAGGTAGCGGCCCGGCCCGTCGCGCCCGAGCAGGCTGACGACGACCTCCGGCGCCACCTCCTCGGCGATCACGAGGAGCGGGCGGCCGGCCTCGGCGGCAAGCGCCCGCGCCGCATCGAGCGCATGGGGATCACGGATCTTGAGATCCGTCATCAGGATCAGTGGCCGTTCGAGCACGGCCTCCATCTTCTCCTGATCGGTCACCATGTGATGCGAGATATAGCCGCGATCGAAGGACATGCCTTCAACGACGTCCAGCGTGGTTTCGGTGGTCACGCTGAAATCGGTGGTGATGACGCCCTCGGCGCCGACCCGCGCGAAGGCCTCGGCTACCAAGGCGCCGAGATGCGGCTCGGTCGCGGCGATGTTGGCCACCGCGGCCAGCATGCCGTTGCCGGAAGCGGGCCGGGCGGCGGCCTTGAGGGAGGAGGCCACGCGCTCGACCGCGAGATCGATCCCGCGGATGAGATCGACCGCGCGGGCGCCGCGCTCGCTGGCCTCGACGCCGGCCTGGACGAGCGCGTTGGCCAGCACGATCGCCGTGGTAGTGCCGTCTCCCGCCAGTTCGTTGGTCTGCATCGAGACCTCGCGGACCACCTGCGCGCCCATGTTCTCGAACCGGTTCGGCAGCTCGATTTCCACCGCGATGCTGACGCCATCGCGCGTGACCATCGGCGTGCCGATCGGCCGGTCGATCATCGCGTTCATTCCCTTAGGCCCGAGCGTCGGCTCGACGGCGGCCGCGAGCCGGCCCACACCGCGGGCCAGCGCGCGACGCGCTTCGGAATTATGCAGAAGCAGCTTAGCCATTTTGTCTCCCTTCGGCCGAATGACCGGCGCGCTGCGTGGACCGGCCTATTCGGCGGCGACCGCGAGCGGCGAGGCCGCAAGCGCCGCCTTCTTCGCCGCGATATCGATGCCGTAGAGCTTGGCTGCATTGAGGCCGAGGATCTTTTCCTTGATCGCCGGGGTGAGATCGATGCCGCGCTCCTGCTTCACATCCTCAGGCAGCTCGAAATTCCAGAATTTCTCGACCAGCCAGCGCGGCGTCCAGATCGCGTAGTCGGAGCCGAACAGGATGCGGTCCTCGCCGAGCCAGAACAGCAACTCGCCCATGATTTCGGCGAAGTAGCGCGGCCGGGAGTGGATGAAGGGGAGCACGACGGCGAGGCCGCCATAGACATTCGCTTCCTGCACCGCGATCCAGCAGAAATCGTCGATGCGGGGCTGGCCGCAATGCTCGACGACCCAGTTGAGATTGGGGAAGTCGGTCGCGGCGTAATCGACGTCGTGAACGTCGAAGGCGTCCTTGCTCAGCGGGATGATGGTCGGACCCTTGTGGACGTGCATGTTCCTGATGCCGAGCTTCTCGCACAGCTCGAAGCATTTGTAGGCCTCGGGATCGTTCAGCCGCCAGCCGCGGGAGGCGCCGTTCCATTCGGCGGTGTAGAGTTTCACGCCCTGGATATTATATGTTTCTTTCATGTAATGGATATATTCGAGCGCCTTCTCGCCATCCCGCGGGTCGAACGCGCCATTGATGATGAAGCGCTCGGGATAGCGGGCGGCGACGTCGGCATTGCGTTCGATCGTGTTGAAACCGGTCTTGTAGAAATCCTTGAGGTAGGTGGACTGCACGATCGCGACATCGTCGGGGCCGTCGATGAAGAGATCGCGATAGAGATCATCGGCGCTGTATTTCTCGAACTTCTCCTTCGGCCACAATTTGTCGGGCGGGCTCAGCGCGTTGTGATAGGCGAAGAAGCACTCGATGAACTGCTTGCCGTGAATGTTGCTCTGGTTCGCCGGGCTGCCATCCCAGAAATGGGTGTGGCCATCGACGATGAAGATTTCCTTGCCCTCGGGCGTTACGAACATGGTTTCCTCCACGTGTTGATTGCTTGCCGGTCGGCGCGCCACGCGCGGGTTGCGCGCGGGCGCGCCGGAGTGCCGCGGTTCAGATGTATTCGAAGACGTCGTCCATATTGCCGAACAGGATCACGGTGTTGTCGTCGACGCGGACCATGCGGCCGTAATGCGTCGAGGTGTTCACCTCGAAGATCTCGGCCGTCATGTCACGGCCGAGATACTCGCCGATCTCGTCCATCTTGAAGATCAGCTTGCCGTGGCCGTCGATGCGGATCAGGGCGGGCTGGTAGGTGACGGTGACGCCGGGCTTGTCGCTCATGAATTCGGCGATGGCGCGGGCCTCGACCGAATCGTTCATCGTCACGCCGCATTGATCCGAGATCGTCTGCTCGAAGGTGATATCCTTCATCTGCTTGAAGATGGTCGAATGGGTCGCGTCGCGTGCTGCTGTTGACATGATATTATCTCCTGTGCGGGGCGTCAGGCGAGACCGAGTTCGCCGAGGATCTTGCCGATGCGCTCCTGCGACTGCGCCCTGACATCCTGGAACGAGACGGGTTTGGAATGGGGCATCGACCAGATCGGTTGCAGGCCGAGGGCCGCCTTGTCGGCGAGGGCGCGGTGTTTTTCGAGCCAGCCATGGAGGATGGCGCGGTTCTCGCCGCCGTGTTTCTCGTCGTTGGCAAGGAGGTAGATGAGGTCGATCGTGTTCGCGAGGTTGCGTTCGTAATCGGCCTCGGCGGCGGAGATCACCGGGGGCGTGACGAAATCGTTGTTGGCGGCGGCGACCTGCATCAGGAAGCCGGAGCGGAACAGCTCGCCCACCAGCGGCTCGAAGACGATGTTGATCGCGAAATACTGTTCGAGATAGTCGCTCGACCCCATGATCGTCTCGATCGCCTCGCGCGTGCCCTGCCAGATCGGGTCCTCAAGCCAGGCGACCTTGCCGAGCTCGTCGTTCCAGCCGGGAATGTCCATGCCGATTTCGGCGAGGTAGAGCGTGATATCCTGCGCGAGGCGCATCTTGTAGGAGGAATTGGTCAGCGTCGCGTTGTTGATCATCTGCGTGTAGCCGTAGCGCTGCGCCTGCATCAGCGAGGTGCCGAGGCCGAATTCGGCGTGTTTCCAGGCGCCGAGATGGGCTTGCAGGATGCGTTGCCAGACCTTGTCGAAATTCGCCGGGGCGCCGGCGCGGCGGGCATTGGCGATGACGCTCTGCACCATCGTCTCGATGCGGGACTGGCGCTGGTAGTGGGTGCGTTCCCATTCCTGGTCCGGCGCGCGGAAGGCGTGCCAGTTGCTGCTTTTCAGCGCCGTGGCGTCCTTCACATAGGCGCCCTTGCCGTTCGCGAAGGAGATGATCCAGTTCTGGATCAGGTAGCGCTCGGGATCGGGCTGGACATCGACGGTGACGTCTTCGTAATGGGTCGCGCGCTTGCCGCGCGGCTCGAAATAACGGTAGCGGCGGCTGTCGGAATCCGCGAAAATCGCCGCTCCCGCGGCACCCGATCCGACTGAACTCGACAAGGCTGGCATGGTGTCTCTCCCTGGGTTTCGGTTTGCCCGTGCGGCGCGCGATCAGTGACCGGCGGGAACGGGAACGCTCGAGGATGTGGTGAACCTGTCAAAGAAGACGCGCTCGTTCTCGAAGCCGTTCAGGAACAGCACCGGTTGCAGCGCGTCGATCATGGGGGGTGGGCCGCAGGCATAGACGTCGCCCTCGCCATCGATGCCGAGGGCCTTCAGCCTCGCATCGACGCATTCATGGACGAAGCCGCGTTCGCCCTCCCAGCCGGCATCGCCGCCGGCGTGCGAGAGAACCGGAATGAATTCCAGCTCCGGGTAGCGATCAGTGAGTTGCGCGATGCGATCGAGGTGGAAAAGATCCTCCCGCGTGCGCGCGCCATAGAAGAAATAGACCGGCCGGCTTTCGCCGCTGGCGAGATGATCGTTCAGGATCGACCAGATCGGCGACATGCCGGAGCCGGCGCCGACGAGGATCAGCGGTCCGGCTCGTCCTTCCCGCCGGAAGCAGGTCCCATAGGGTCCGGTGAGGGAGACATCGGCGCCGATTCTGATTCCGCCGCTGTCGAGTTCGCCGGAGAATTTTCCTTCGGGGTATTTCTTGATGATGAAGGAGAGGCTTTTGGCTTGGTCCGGCGTATTTGCCATGGAAAACGAGCGCGTAATCGTCTCCCCTTTTTCCGTGGTGACGGTGATGTCGACATATTGTCCGGCCCAGAACTTGATCGGGGAGTCGAGATCGATCGTGATTCCGCGAATGTCGTGCGTCAGCTTTGCAATCTCGGCGATCCGGCCGTTGAAGGTCCGCACCGCGATCGACCGCGCCAGCACTTCCTCGTCATAGTTGAGGAGTTCGACCTCCATGTCCGAATAGGCGATCGTGCGGCAGAGCAGGATATGGCCGCTTTCGCGCTCCATATCGTTCAGCGCGAAGGTCGAGTATTTCAGCATGTCGACCTCGCCATCCGTCAGGATGCACTTGCAGGCCGAGCACTGGCCCTCCTTGCAGCCATGCGGCAGGGCGATGCCCTGGCGGAAGGCGGCGTTGAGCACCGTTTCGCCGTCCTCGACCTCGAACTCGACACCGACCGGCTCGAGCCTCACCGTATGCGTGCCACCCATCTGGCCCATCTCCCGAAAGTCCATCACGCTCCGGCGGGGCGCCGGAGGTGTCGCGTTGAGAAGGAAGCGGGAGCCGGGGCAACGGCTCCCGCAAGGTCCGCCGGATCAGTTGAACGGCGTGATCGTGAAGCCCGCGCGATATTCGGCGATATGCTTCGCGCGATCCTCCGGGCTCATCTCCCGCAGCAGGGTGAGCGGCGAGAGCAGGGTGTGGCCACGCACGTCATCGAGCGTCCACAGTTCGCTATCCTCGAAGCGCAGATGCGGCTGGGGCACCAGGGTCTTGCCATCGGAGCGGACGAAGTTCAGATCCTTGATCGCATCCGCGAGATCCCAGCCGTGATAGACCGTCTCCCACTCGCGCTTGCCGCTGAAGCGGCCCATCGCGGGGGTCGGGTGGCCCTGATACTCGTCGGCGAAGGCCTCGACCGCGGTCCAGCGATCGAGCTCGTGGGCGAAGGTGTGGAGCTTGCCGTCGATTTCGTCGACCACCATGTCCTCGCGGATCAGGCAGGGGACGAGGCAGCTCCAGCAGCGATGCGGATAGACGTAGCCGACCTCCTCATTGAAGGTGATGACCTTCTCGCCGCGATGGCTGAGCTTGTCGTACCATTTCCAGAAATCGCCGAACTTGGCGTACCAGCCTGGATATTTCTGCTCGAACCACTCGAAGTCGGCCTCGCGCTGGGCCTCGATGCGCCAGAAATTCACCGGCCAGCCGACAGCGAAAAACTGGGCGACGTGGTGGACGTAGAGCTTCTCGGTCAGGCGCTTCCAGGCGGCCTGGACATCGTCGTGGTGCACCTTGATGCCGTATTTCTCAAGCGGCAGCATGTAGGTGCGGTAGTAATCCTCGAAGATCCAGCGGTGCCACATCTCCGCGTAGGATTCCTTCGACTTGTCGCGATTGGTGGTGCCGTATTCGATGAAGGTGCCGATCGCGGCATCGACGATCGCGTGGTTCTGCCAGAAGGCGTAGCGCAGGTCGCGCTCGAGCAGGAGATGATTTTCCGGCTCCTTGAGGGCGGCCATCAGCATCGAGTGTCCGTTGCCGATATGCCGACTCTCGTCGGACTGCACCGAGAGGAAGACGGTCGGCAGCGCGTAGTCGCCGTTGCGGGCGGCCTCGGAGGGCATGGCAACGAACAGCGTGTTGGTGAAGGCGGTTTCAGCGACGACGGTGAGATACATGCAGGCGGCGGTCATCGTGTCGCCGGTGATGAAGCCTTCGCCGAACTGCCGGCCGATCGTGGTCGCATAGCATTTGCCGAAGGCTTCCTCGGTGATGTCGAAGCCCGCCGGATCGATGTAGTTCTCCATGTACCATTTCTTGAGGTTCATCTGGATGGTCGAGTGACGGAATTCGTCGACCATCTGCATCGTGAACCCGGTGCGCAGGTCCTCGCCCGGCGCGAGGCGGGCGACCATCGCCATCGAACGCGCCGCGGAGATTTCCGGGAAGGGGATGATCGCGAGGAACAGCTTCATCCATTCGACCCAGCGCGGCTCGACATTGCGGAACATGTCGCCGCGCAGCGCCGCATCGAGCGCGCCATAGACGCGGTTGTCCTTCTCTTCCTGCATCGGGAAGTAGGAGCGCAGCACCTGCTTCATCGGATCGCGCGGGGCCTTGGTGATCTTGTAGTCGGTCGGGTAGGTCATCGCCTCCTGGACATAGGTCGGATTCCACCCGAGATCGGAAATCTTCCTGGTTGCCTCGCCCACGGATATGCCGCGCTGCGAGGTGATCTTGTTGAGCGTCAGGGACGTCATGTTTTCAAACCTCCACCTTGTTTGCGCCGCGGGTCCCGTGACCCGGGCGGAAAGCGGCTCAGGTGCCGCCGTGCGAGTTTCCGGATGGCCTGCGCCGCGTTGCGGGGCGTTGCCTGCCGGATCCCGGCAAAGGTCTTCGAACGATCCTGATCGGTGACGGCGCAGTGTCGCGCGAAGCCGATCCGGTTTCCTCCGTTCCTTCGTTCTTCTGGCACCGCGCCACGCGCGATGATTTTCTTCTGGACAAATCAGAGCAAATCCCATGCCAAAAGGCCGGCGGGATGGTCATGCGCACGAACGCGGCGGATATCGGAAAGTGCCGACGCAATGCCGCAACGCACAATGTAAAGGAAATTTACATCTGTAAATGACAAGTGTAATACTTGGCATATTTCAAATATAGATGAATATCACTTCAAACAATCAAATTGACTTTCGCCCGCATGGGTGGCTAATTCTCGCCAAGCGACGATCGCCCAGCCGAGGCATGGCGATCGAGGCGAGGAGGCGCAGGTGCCCGACAAACAGCGGCCAGACATGGACCCGACATCCCCGGCGGCAGGCGGCGGAGACGTGACCGAGCAGCTGATCCGGCTGATGTCACGCGACCTGGTGTTCACCATGACCTTTCTCGGCGAAAGCCAGCACCGGATGCAGACGCATTTCGAGAGCTTCATCACCGCCTCGCTTGCGCGCGCCGGGATGAACCAGACCACCCACCCGATGATCCGGCTGTTCGTCGAGCGGCATGCCACGCTGTTGCGCGAGTTCGTGTTTTCCGGCGTCGCCCTGTCGCGACAGTTCGGGATCGGCGAGATCGAGCATCTGATCGGCGATGCTTCGTCGCTGCTGCGGATCGATATCTGGGACCAGCTGCGCAACCATATCGAGATGGCGGAGACGCGGTTCCGCGCGCAGATTCCTGACCTGCCGGGCCAGCTCGCGGATTTCGCCGCACCGGACGCGGCGCGGGGCGAAGCTCCATGACCGGCGCCGATGCCGAGCGGCAGCAACTGCTGCGACGCAGGCTCGCCCTTGTCGGCGCCATCTCCGCGCTGAACGCCGAGGCGCTGCGCACCCTGCAGCAACTGGCCGGGCTCGAGATCGACATGCAGCGGCTTGAGGATGATGCGCGCATGCAGGACTCGGGGTCGCTAAGTGCCGCAAACGGCGAAGCCGCCGCGCTGCGGGAGGCGCAGGCCGATTGCGCGGCGCGGATCGAGGCGGTGGAGGCGGAAATGGCCGAGATCGACCGGCATCTGGCGGCTCTGGCGGGCAATTGAACCGGGGAGACGGGCGATGAACCAGACCGCGACAAAACACCTTACGCTGTTCGACCTGCTGGGCCGCGCCTGGCCATGCGCGGCGCCGGCCGGCCCGCCGCGCTTCAGCGCCGATGGTGCCGCGGTCGCTTTCGGCTGCGCCGACGGCACGGTAACGGTCGTGCCGATCGAGGATCCGGAGCCACCGGAGACGCGGATCCGGGTGAGCGGCGATGTCGGCCAGACGACGATCCGCCCGCGCAGCCGCCCGGCACCGCCCCCCGCCGTATCCGCCGCGCTGCATCAGGATGTGCCCCCCATCGTCGCCGGCGATGAAAGCGGCTTCCTGGTCGGCGCCGGTGATGGCAGCGTGCTGACGCTCGGGCCGGATGGCGCGGTGCGCGGCACGCGCGCGCGGATCGGAACGCCGGTCGTCGCTCTCGATCACGCGCGGGCCGCCTCGCTCACGGCCATCGCCGGCGGGGACGCGGTGCGGCTGTGCCAGGGCGCGGGCGCGCTGTCCGATCCGCTCGCCGATGATGGCGAGGGCGAGGTCGTCGCCATCCGGTTATCGCCTGCGGGACGTCACCTCGCGATCGCGCGCGCGGAAAGCCTGAGCATCGTCGCACTCGATGGGAGCGGCAGGGCGCCGATGGTCTTCGGCCTGCTGTCGCGCCCGCTGTCGCTCGCGTGGCGCGACGACGGGGCCTGGCTCGCCTGCACGCTGGAGGCGGGCGGCTTTCTCATGGTCGATCACGCCGGGGGGCGCAGCGGCACCGTCACCGGCTTTCCGATGGCGACGCGCGATGCGGCCTGGAGCATCCCCGCCGCGTCGATCGTCGCCTCGGGCGCCTATCGCGTCGCCGCCTGGTCGATGGCGACGCCGCCGCTCGATGGCGACATGACCGGCGCGCTGGTGAGCGGCCGGGCCGGGCTGGTGGCGGTGGAGAGTATCGCCGCCCATCCGGCGCGGCCGCTGGTTGCGGCCGGCTACGCCAACGGCCAGATCCTGCTCGTCCAGATCGGCGGGCGGGATGAAGTGCTCATCCGCCCCGAGGGCGGCGCGGTGACAGCGCTCGGCTGGTCGGACGACGGCCACCATCTCGCCGCCGCTGGCGCGGATGGAATGGTGAGCATCACCACGTTTCCGGAGCGGATGTTCAAATGACCGGCGACTCAGGAAGGGAGACCGAGATGCAAATGGAGATGAACGACGAGCAGCGCAGCAAGGACGCGTACTTCCAGCGGGTTGCCGCGCTTGCCGAGGAAATGGTGGCGCGCCACGGACCTGATTTCACGATGGGGACGCTGGTGCTGGCCGCACGCTGGATCGCCGAGAACAGGATTGGCGGCGGCACGCCTCCCGCCTGAGCCGGATCAGGGAGACCGCCGGCGGTAGATGATGCATGCCGCGCGCAGCAGCGAGGCGAGATTGGCGATGTCGCCCAGCCAATCCACCGCTTCGTCATGCAACTGCGCGATGAGGCGGGGAACCGAAACGCCCTCGGCGGCGGCAATTTCATCCAGCGTGACCCAGAACACGCCTTCGAGCCGCACGCTGGTCGAACGGCCGGCCAGCCGGATCGAGCGGCTGGTCTGGGCGAAATGCCCCGGGTTCTGCCCCTGCAACAGATTGCACATCGTTCCTCCCCGAAGGCGCCTTGCGGCCAGGCGCCCGCGCCGGGCGGCCTGCCCGGCTTCGGATGTTTCAAAGCAAAAGCAATGCCAGACGCGCGGGGCGGCATGCATCGGGGCGCCGGCGGTGGTGCGGTGTTCTGAAACGGAACGAATGCGTACCGGCGCTGTTCTGCTTCCGGCCATGACATGCTGAACCGCCCGAACACCGCCTGCCGGAGAGGTTTGGGAAGAAGCTGCCGGCAGCCTATACAGCGCCGATGCAACCCGCGCCGGCCGCCCCGGCGCCGAACAGGAGGGACTGCGCATGGCCAAGGCGATCCACAGCATGATCCGCGTGCTCGACGAGGCGCGCTCGGTTGCGTTCTACGAGCAGGCGTTCAGTCTTGCGATCGCCGACCGGCTCGATTTCGACACGTTCACGCTGGTCTATCTGCGCAACGCGGAAAATGATTTCGAACTCGAACTGACGATCAACAAGGGCTGGGCCGAGCCCTATGCGCTCGGCGACGGCTATGGCCATATCGCCTTCTGCGTCGACGATCTCGATGCCGAGCACGCACGCTTCGAGGCGGCAGGCTGGGCGCCGCGCAAGATCGTCGAGTTCAAGCGCGACGGCGCCCTGCTCGCGCGGTTTTTCTTCGTTGCCGACCCGGATGGATACCAGATCGAGGTGCTGCAACGCCACGGCCGCTATCGCTGAGCGGCCGGGACACCCTCAGCGGAAGGCGCAGCCCGGTTTCACCCCGAGCCGCCGCAGCAGCATGGCGGCGGGGCAGAAACCGGTGATGCCGGCCTGGAACAGGTTGAGCCCCACCAGTGCGGTGAGGACGTAGAACCATGGGCTGACCAGCCAGGCCAGCACGAGGCTGAGCAGCACCATGAAGCCCGCGAAGCTGAGAACGGTCTTGTCCACATTCATGATTACATGTCCCTTGTCCTGGAGCACTTTCCGATCCTGTTGGATCGGATGCAGTGCTCTATGATATTCATTAACAGAGCATCTTTATCCGGTCAGATGACTCCATCTGCTCGGATGGGGCTCTGAAAATCACGCGGCCGCCGCGAGGTGACGGCGCGCGAAATCGACGATGGCCTGCGCGCTCATGGCCCCGGCGCTCTGGCCGATCACCTGGCCGCCCCTGAGCAGGAACAGCGACGGGATGCCGCGCACGCCGAGGCGGGAGGAGACCTCCGGCGCCTCGTCGGCATTGAGTTTGAGCAGCCGGACCTCCGGTTCCAGGATCGCCGCCGCCTGCTCGAATTGCGGCGCCATCATCCGGCACGGTCCGCACCACGGCGCCCAGACATCGAGCAGAAGGGGAATCCCGTCCCGCTCGGCGTGGCGCTCGAAGCCGGCCTGGTCGATCGCGACGGGATGGCCGTCGAACAGCTTGCGATGGCAGGCGCCGCATTGCGCGGCGCGGGCCGGGCGCGCCGGCGGGATGCGGTTCACCGCGCCGCAATGCGGACAGACGATATGGGTCGCGTCAGCCATGGCCCGCTCCTTTCGCTGACTTGCGGTCGTTGTGATGAAGCTTGTGGATATTGAGCTGCTTCATCAGGAAGCGCTCGTAGAAGGGCTCGCTCTCGCCGGCGCGGATCTTGCGGAGGAAATATTTCTCGAAGCCGATCTTGGCGAGATGCACCCAGGCGCCGGTCGAGGCCCAGTTGACGTCGCGCGGCGGGATCTGCGGCTGGGCGACGAAGGCCACGCCGCCATCGCCGAAATCGGCGAGGCAGACGGCGTTCCACGTCGCCCGCGCGTGCGGCGCCTCGCCGCGCAGCAGCGCGCCGATGTTATGCGCCGTGGCGGTGACCATCGACTCGATCATGAACCCGGTTTTCGGCACGCCGACCGGCACCGACGTCTTGCCCACGGGCGGGATCGCGACACAGACGCCGACGCCGAAGACGTTCGGATAGGCCGGATTGCGCTGGTGCTCGTCGATCAGCACAAAGCCGCGCGGATTGACCAGCCCCTCGATGCCGCGCAGCGCCGGCACGCCGCGAAAGGCGGGCAGGAACATGGTGAAGCGGCTGGGCAGGTCGTGGGTCGCGATCGTCTGGCCGTCGGTGTCGACTTCCTCGGCCACGACCTTTTCCGCGTCCACCGCGGCGATCTTCGCGTTGGTGATCCACTTGATGTGGCGATGGCGCAACTCGCTCTCCATCAGCGACTTGGTGTCGCCCACGCCATCGAGCCCGAGATGGCCGATATAGGGTTCGGAGGTGACGAAGGTCATCGGCACCTTGCTGCGCAGGCGGCGCTTGCGCAGCTCGCGATCGAGGATGAAGGCGAATTCGTAGGCCGGGCCGAAGCAGGATGCGCCCTGCACCGCGCCGACCACGACCGCCCCCGGATTGGCGCAGAAGCGCTCGAACGCCTCGAAGGCGGACGCGGCGTGATCGGTCTGGCAGATCGAGACCGTGTTCCGCTCCGGGCCGCAGCCGGGAATCTCGTCGAAGGCGAGTTCGGGGCCAGTAGCGATGATCAGATAGTCGTAGGGGATGCTGTCGCCGCCATTCAGCTCGACGCGGTTTTCGGCAGGGTGCACACGGGCGGCGCCCTCGGTGCGGAAGGTGATGTTCTTGCGGCGCGTCACCTTGTCGAGCGAGACCTCGATATCCGCGCGGTCGCGCCAGCCGACGGCGACCCAGGGGTTCGACGGCGTGAACTGGAACGTGTTCCGCTCGCCGATCAGGGTAATCCTGTCTTCCGGCCGGATCTGTCCCGCGGTTTCGAACGCGGCGAGCGTGCCGCCGAGCCCCGCGCCAAGGACCACAATCTCTGCCATGCTTTCCTGCCTTTCCGAACGCTCCGGCGAAGGCGGCGCTCCGCCGCGCCCGGGGCGATGTTAATTGGTTTGCGGCGACGCCGGCTTGACCTGGATCAACGCCCGCGCGGACAGCCGGGAGAACACTGCCGCTGCGGTGCGGCCGGACGTTCCGGCGCCGCCACAATTGACAATATATGCATATATTCGTATATACGCAAGTATGAAACTGGATGTCGACGCGATGAACCTGGCGGCCGATGAAGCCAGCGATCTGCTGAAATCGCTGGCCAACCGGCATCGCCTGCTCATTCTCTGCCAGCTGCTCGACGGCGAGCGGTCGGTGGGCGAGCTGGTCGCGTTCCTGCAGATCCGCGACAGCGCGGTCTCCCAGCACCTGGCGCTGCTGCGCAAGGACGGGCTGGTGACCGCACGGCGCGAGGGGCAGAGCATCCGGTATTCCATCGCCAGCGCACCGGCCCGCACCGTGATTGCGGCCCTTGCCGGAATTTATTGTAGTCCGGAGGGTGCGACCTGCGCGGCGCCCGATCCTTCATCGACAACGGAGATTTCGACATGACGACACCTACACCTCTGCGCGACCTCGACCCTGCCACCGTGCATGACGACCTGCGCGCCGGCCGCATCCTGCTGGTCGATGTGCGCGAACCGCAGGAATTCGCGGTGGAGCGCATTCATGGCGCGATGCTGTTTCCGCTCTCCACCTTCGATCCGGCGATGTTGCCGCAGGACCCCGGCAAACCGATCGTGTTTCAGTGCGGCTCGGGCAAGCGCTCGGCGATGGCGGCGGCGAAGTGTCGCGAGGCCGGCCTTGCGGTGAATGCCCATCTCGCCGGCGGCATGATGGCGTGGAAAGCGGCGGGGATGCCGTATGTCGCGCTCGATTCCGCCACCGGCCAGGTGATCGACCGCCGCTGACCTCCCGCCATCGCGCCGCCCCGGACAAGGAACGCCAGCATGCCCCGCCCGCTCTCCCTTCCCGCCCTGCTGCTGCCGCTCCTGCTCCTGTTCGGGGCGGCGCCGGCAGGTGCCGCAACGCCCGCGGCGACCTTCACCGTCGCCGCCCGCATGGTGCCGGACCAGAAGGCCGTGTTCGCCACCGTCGAAAGCCGCAACGTGGTGCCGGCGCGCACGCGGATCGGCGGGACCGTCGCCGCCCTGACGGTGCATGACGGCGACAGCGTGACGGCGGGGCAGGTCATCGCCACCGTGCACGACCGGAAGCTCGAATTGCAGATCAAGGCGCTGGACGCCGAGATCGCGGGGTTGCGGGCGAGCCTCGTCCAGGCGCAGACCGATCTACGGCGCACCACGGCGCTGGCGCATAGCGGCGCGGTGTCGCGCCAGCAGCTCGACCAGGCGCGGACGGCGGTGGATGTTGCCGCCAGCACGCTCCGCGCGCGGATCGCGCAGCGCGCCGTGGCCGCCCAGCAGCAGGACGAGGGCGCGGTGCTGGCGCCGATCGCCGGGCGGGTGCTCAGCGTGCCGGTGACCGATGGCACGGTGGTGCTGCCGGGCGACACGGTCGCAACCGTCGCCGAGCAGAATTTCATTCTCCGCCTCAGGATTCCCGAACGGCACGCGCTGCATCTGAAGGTGGGCGACATGGTGCGGCTGGATGGCGGCGAATTCGGCCTGGCGGGGGCGCAATTCGGCCGCATCACCCTGGTCTATCCGCAGATCGTCGCCGGGGATGTGCGCGCCGATGCCGAGGTGAAGGGGATCGGCAGCTATTTCGTGGGCGAACGCGTGCGGGTTTTTGTGCCGGCAGGTGAGCGGCGGACGATCGTGGTGCCGTCCGGCTTCGTGTTCACCCGTTTCGGCCAGGATTATGTGAGGCTGCGGCAGAAGGATGGCAGCGTGATCGACGCACCGGTGCAGCTTGGGTTGCCGCTGCCGACCCGCGCGATGCCCGACGGGGTGCAGATCCTTGCCGGCCTCGTGCCGGGCGACGTGCTGGTGCGGCCGTGAGGCTCGGCATTTCCGGGCGGCTCGCCCGCGCCTTCATCCGCTCGCCGCTGACGCCGCTGTTCCTGCTCGCGGCGCTGGCCGCCGGGCTGGTCGCCATCACCACCATTCCGCGCGACGAGGACCCGCAGATCCATGTCCCGATGGTGGACGTGATGGTGCAGGCGAACGGGCTGAAGGCGGCCGACGCCGCGGAACTCGTGACCAAGCCGCTGGAGACGATCCTGAAGGCGATCCCCGGCGTCGAGCATATCTACAGCCAGACCCGCGACGACCAGGTGCTGGTCACCGCCCGCTTCCGGGTGGGGACCAACGAGGATGCCGCGGTGGTGCGGGTGAACGACAAGATCCGCGCCAACATGAACCGCATCCCGATCGGCATTCCGCCGCCGCTGGTGGTCGGGCGCGGGATCGACGATGTCGCGATCCTCACCCTCACCCTCGCGCCGAAACCGGGGGCGGCGACACACTGGACCCAGGGCGCGCTGTCGCAGATCGCGACCAAGCTGCAGGACCAGCTGATCAAGGTTCCGAATGTCGGGCTCAGCTACATCGCCGGATCGGACCCGATGCAGATCCGCGTCGAGCCGGAACCGGACAAGCTGATGCTCTATGGCGTGACGCTGCAGCAGCTCGCTTCACGGGTGGCCGACGCCAATCGCAGCTTCATCGCCGGCCGCGTGTTCGACCGCGGCGGGCTGCGCGACGTGGCCGCGGGGCAGACGCTGTTCGGCGTGCCGGATATCGGCCTGCTGCTGATCACCACGCGGGACGGGCGGCCGGTCTATCTGCGGGATGTCGCCCATGTCGTCGTCGGGCCGGCGCCGTTGCAGAGCCATGTCTTCGCCATCACGCATGATGCCGGGCACTGGCGCACGGCGCCGGCGGTGACGGTGGCGCTGGCCAAGCGCGCGGGCAGCAACGCCGTGGTGGTGGCCGACGCCGCGCTGACGCGGGTGAAGAGCCTCGAAGGCTCGCTGATCCCCTCCGACATCTCGGTGCAGGTCACGCGGGATTACGGGCGCACCGCCAACGAGAAGGCGAACGAACTGCTGTTCCATCTCGGGCTGGCGACGATTTCCATCGTCGTGCTGATCGCCTTCGCGGTGGGCTGGCGCGAGGCGGTGGTGACGCTGGTGGTGATTCCGACGACCATTCTCGCCACCGTGTTCGCCTCGGAAATGATGGGCTACTCGATCAACCGGGTGAGCCTGTTCGCGCTGATCTTCGCCATCGGCATCCTGGTGGACGACGCGATCGTGGTGGTGGAGAACATCGCGCGGCACTGGGCGATGCCGGATACGCGCTCGCGCCGGCGGGCGGCGATCGAGGCGGTGGCGGAAGTGGGCAACCCGACGGTGGTCGCGACGCTGACGGTGATCGCGGCGCTGCTGCCGATGCTGTTCGTCTCGGGTCTGATGGGGCCGTACATGGCGCCGATCCCGGTGAACGCCTCGGCGGCGATGATGTTCTCGTTCTTCGCCGCGATGATCATCGCCCCGTGGCTGATGTACAAGCTGGCCGGGCGCGACCGCTTCACCGAGGAAGACCGGGCCGGAGACATCGAGTTTCTCGAACTGACCACCCCTGCCCTCGCCCATGAGGCGGGGGTGGCGGCGGCGCATCCGGACCGGCTGGGGCGGCTCTACCGCGCCGTTGCCGCGCCGATCCTGCGCACACGGCGGCGCGCCGGGCTGTTTCTCGCCCTGGTTGGCATCGCCACCATCGCCGCCTGCGCGATGTTCTATACCGAGGCGGTGACGGTGAAGCTGCTGCCGTTCGACAACAAGTCGAGCCTGAACGTGCTGATCGACCTGCCCGCCGGCAGCGCCGTGCAGCAGACCGAGCAGACGCTGTTCGCCGCCGCGCGGATCGCCGGGACGATGCCGGAGGTGCGGTCCATGCAGGTGTATGCCGGCACGCCGCAGCCCTTCGATTTCAACGGGCTGGTGCGGCATTATTACCTGCGCGACCAGCCCTGGCAGGGCGACCTGCACGTGATGCTGTCGCCCAAGGGCGAGCGGTCGCAGCAGAGCCACCAGATCGCGGGCGAGCTGCGCCGGCGCCTGCTCAGGCGCCTGGCGCTGCCGAAGGGAGCTGTGCTGAAAGTGGTCGAGGCGCCGCCGGGCCCGCCGGTCTTTGCCACCCTGCTCGCCGAGATTTACGGCCCGGACGAGGCGACGCGGCTCGCGGTCGCACAGGAGGTCAAGAAGCTGTTCAGGAAGGTGCCCTACATCGTCGATGTCGACGATTCCTGGGGGCATCGGCAGAAGCAGCTGCATATCGCGATCGACCAGGACCGGCTGGAATATTTCGGCGTGCGGCAGGCCGATGTCTATGACACGATCCAGGATCTCTTCGGCGGCATGAAGGTCGGCTATTCCTATCGCGGCGAGAACAGACTGCCGATCGAGATCGCGATCGGCCTGCCCAATCGGGCGCTCGACTGGAGCCAGCAACTGGCGGATACGCCGGTGCCGGCCAACGCAGTGCCGGCGGACAAGTCGGTCGTCGAACTCGGGCAGGTGGTGCATGTGACGCGCAGCGAGGGCTCGCGCGTGCTCTACCGGCGCGACGGGCATTTCGCCGACATGGTCACCGCCGAGCTGGACGGAAAGTTCGAGGCACCGATCTATGCGATGTTCGCGGTGGACAAGCTGATCAACCAGCATGACTGGGGAAAGCTGCCGAAACCTGTGATCAGCTTCCGCGGCCAGCCGGCGAGCGAGGCGCACCCGACCCTGCTCTGGGATGGCGAATGGGAGATCACCTATGTCACGTTCCGCGACATGGGGGCGGCGTTCCTCGTCGCGCTGCTCGGCATCTATGTTCTGGTGGTGGCACAGTTCCGCAGCTTCAAGGTGCCGCTGCTGGTGCTCACCCCGGTGCCGCTGACGCTGATCGGCATCATGCCCGGGCACTGGCTGCTGCACGCGCAGTTCACCGCGACCTCGATGATCGGCTTCATCGCGCTGGCCGGCATCATCGTGCGCAACTCGATCCTGCTGGTGGACTTCATCCGCCACGGCGCGCGGCCGGGGCTGACACTGCGCGAGGTGCTGCTGGAGGCCGGCGCCATCCGCTTCCGGCCGATCCTGCTGACAGCGCTCGCGGCGATGATCGGCGCCTCGACGATCCTGCTCGACCCGATCTTCCAGGGCCTGGCGATCTCGCTGCTGTTCGGCCTCGCCTCGTCCACCCTGCTGACGGTGCTGGTGATCCCGGCGATCTACGTGGTGATGCGCGACCCGGACCGGATCGTGTCCTGACCGGCTCCTGACCCGTCGCCCGGCGCGCCGCTGCGTGCCGGGCGCATTCCTGCTGCGAACAAAATGCGTGCCGGTATGAGCTGCCGATTATTTATGATGGTTCAAACGCATGAGATGATGTTTCATACATGATTTCTTCCGGTCAGTTGAAGGCGGCGCGCGCCCTGCTCGCATCGACCAGCGGGATCTGGCGGAATTGTCCGGCCTGTCGCTGCCGACCATCCAGCGGATGGAGGCGAGCGAGGGGGTGATCCGCGGCAATGTCGACTCGCTGATGAAGCTGCTGGACGCGCTGGATCGGGCGGGGATCATCGTGATCCGGCCCGGCGATGTATCGGATGCCACTGGCGGGCGCGGCGTGCGCCTCAAGAGCGGGACGTGACGGCGGCGCTGCTGGTCTGCGCCCTGGCCTGGCTCGCGCTCGGCGCGGCGGGCGCCATTCTGTCCCGCCGCGATGCAGGGCGAATGGTTGTTTATGGCGGGTCGCTCGCCGTTTCACTGGTCGCACTTGCCATTGCCCTTGGCGCGCTCGGCGGCCGGGCACCGGGCGTCACCCTGCCGCTCGGCCTGCCGGGGATCGGCATGCGCTTCGCCGTCGATCCGCTATCGGCCGCGTTCCTCGTGCTGGTCGATCTCGGCGGTGCGGCCGCCAGTCTCTACGCGCTCGGCTACGGGCGGCACGAGGCCGAACCGTGGCGCGTGCTGCCCTTCTACCCGGTGTTTCTGGCGGCGATGAACCTTGTGGTGATCGCGGCCGACGCCTACGGGTTCCTGCTGTTCTGGGAGCTGATGTCGCTCGCCTCCTGGGCGCTGGTGATGGCGGACCACAAGCGGGCGGAGACGAGGCTGGCGGGGTTCGTCTATCTGCTGATGGCGAGCGCCGGCACGCTGATGCTGCTGCTCGCCTTCGGCCTGCTCGCCGGGCCGCGCGGGGCATACGCATTCGCCGCCATCATCGCCTCGCACAGACCGCAATGGACGGCTGATGTGGCGATGCTGCTGGCGCTGCTGGGGGCGGGGTCGAAGGCGGGGCTGATGCCGCTGCATGTCTGGCTGCCGCGCGCGCACCCCGCCGCACCGAGCCATGTCTCGGCGCTGATGAGCGGGGTGATGACGAAGGTGGTGGTCTATGCCTTCATCCGCATCGCCTTCGATCTCGCCGGGCCGGCCGCCTGGTGGTGGGGGCTCGTGGTGCTCGCGGCGGGGGCGGTTTCCGCCGTGCTCGGCGTGCTGCAGGCGCTGCTGGAAGACGATGTAAAGACCGTGCTCGCCTACAGCACGATCGAGAATATCGGACTGATCTTCGCGGGGCTGGGCCTTGCCCTCGCCTTCCGGGCCGATGGCCTGGCGCTGGCCGCGAGCCTCGCGCTCACCGCCGCCTTGTTCCACGCCTTCAACCACATGCTGTTCAAGAGCACGCTGTTCTTCGGCGCCGGCGCGATCCAGCACGGCGCCGGCACGCGGCGGCTTTCCGAGCTTGGCGGGCTGATCCACCGGATGCGGGTCAGCGCGGTGCCGATGCTGGTCGCGGCGATGGCGATCGCGGCCCTGCCGCCGCTGAACGGGTTCGCCTCGGAATGGCTCCTGTTGCAGGCGGTGCTGCTCAGCCCGTCGCTGCCGCAATTCGGGCTCAAGCTCGCGGTGCCGGCGGCCGGCGCGCTGCTGGCGCTGGCGGCGGCCTTTGCCAGCGCCTGTCTCGTCCGGCTTTACGGCATGGCCTATCTCGGCCGCCCCCGCAGCGCGGCCGCCGCCACGGCGCATGAGGCCGACGGGATCTCGCGCGCCGCGATGATCGGGCTCGCGTCGCTCTGCGTGATCTTCGGGCTGATGCCGGCGCTGGTGCTCGGCCATCTCGCCCCGGTGGTACGGGAACTGGCCGGGGTGTCGCTGCCGGCGCGGCCGGGCTGGAGCGGGCTCACACTGCTGCCGGTGCCGGCGCGGCAGAGTTCGTACGATCCGCTACTGATCGCGCTGTTCATCGCGGTGACCAGCGGTCTTGCGGCGCTGGGGCTGCATCGCTTCGGCTCGCGCGCCCTGCGCCGGGCGGTGCCCTGGGGTGCGGCTTTCTCACCGCGGGCGACGCGGCGCTGCCGGCGGGCACGCAATATTCGCCCGCGGGGTTCAGCCAGCCGATCCGCCGCGTGTTCGCGACATTGCTGTTCCGCGCCCGCGACGAGGTGGTGATGCCACCGCCGGGAGCGACCGCGCCCGCTCGCTTCGCCGCGCGCATAACCGATCCGGTGTGGGATGGCGGCGCGCTGGCGCTGGCCGCACTGATCAATCGCGCCGCCGACCGTGCCAACCGGCTGCAATTCCTGACCATACGGCGCTATCTCGCGATGGTGTTCGTCACACTACTGATCCTGCTCGCGACGGTGGCGCTATGGGCCTGATCGTGCATCTGGCCCTGCAGGCGCTGGAAATGGCGATCGCGCTGCTGGCGGCACCGCTGCTGACCGGCTTCGTGCGCAAGGTCAAGGCGCGGTTGCAGCGCCGCGCCGGGCCGCCGCTGCTGCAAGTTTATCGCGATCTCGCCCGGCTGGTGGCGAAGGAGGCGGTGGTGCCGGAGGACTCCTCATGGCTATTCCGCGTCTCCCCTTACGTGATCTTCGCCGCCACCTGGGTCGCCGCGGCGCTGGTGCCGGAATTCGCGACCAATCTGCAATTCTCATGGTCGGGCGACCTGATCGTGATCGCAGCCCTGCTCGGCAGCGCGCGCTTTTTCCAGATGCTGGCGGCACTCGATTCCGGCACCGCCTTTGGCGGCATCGGCGCGAGCCGGGAGGCGATGCTCGCCTCGCTCGCCGAACCGGCGATGCTGATGATCGTCTTCACCGTCGCCCTCGTCGCCGGCACCAGCCAGCTTTCGGCGATCGCCACCTTCATGCATTCCGGCGCCGAGGGGCTCAGGCTGTCGCTCGCGCTCGGCCTGGTCGCGCTGGTGATGGTGGGGCTGACCGAGACGGGGCGATTCCCGGTCGACAATCCGGCGACGCATCTGGAGCTGACCATGGTGCATGAGGCGATGGTGCTGGAATATTCCGGGCGGCACCTCGCGCTGATCGAGCTGGCCGGGGCGATGCGGCTGCTGCTCTACATGTCGCTGATCGCCTGCATCTTCGCGCCCTTCGGCATCGCGCCGCCGGGTGCCGGGCCCGCTGCCCTCGCGCTGGGGCTTGCGAGCTATGCCGGCAAGCTGGGCTTCGGCGCGGTGGCGCTGGCCGGGTTCGAGACGACGATCGCCAAGATGCGGGTCTTCCGGATTCCGAATTTCGTCGGCGCGGCGCTGATGCTCGGCCTGCTCGGCACGCTGCTGCTGTTCATGTCGGCCTCGCTGTGACGCTGATGCTCGCCCCCTTCACCCCCGGCGCCACCGCCTTCGGCCTTGCCCATGTGCTGGCGGGCGCGCTGGTGCTGGTCAGCCTGATGATGCTGTATCAGGACCGGCTGCCCGCACTCGTCAATGTGCTGGCGCTGCACGCGGCCCTGCTCGGTATCGCGGTCGGCTGGCAGGCCTGGTTGCAGCGCGCACCGGAACTCTACATCACCGCGGCGATCGCGATCGGGTTCAAGGCGGTGGCGATTCCGCTGGCGCTGCACCGGATCATCGAGCGGCTCGACATCCATCGCGAGGTCGAGACGGTGGGCGGGATCAGCCTGACGATGCTGGCCGGGATCGGCCTCGTCGCGCTGTCGCTGCTGGTGATGCTGCGCACCGCCGCCCAGGCCGACGCGCTGGCGCGGGAGGATCTCGCACTCGCGCTGTCGGTCATCCTGATCGGCATGCTGATGATGGTCACACGGCGCAACGCGGTGAGCCAGATCGCCGGGTTCATGATGCTGGAGAACGGGCTGATCCTCGCCGCCGCGGGTGCCGAGGGCATGCCGCTGGTGGTGGAGATCAGCGTCGCCTTCTCGATCCTGATCGCCTTCATCGTGATCGGCGTGTTCCTGTTCCGCATCCGCGAGCGGTTCGACACGGTGGACAGCGCGGCGCTGGACGCGTTCCGGGGAGAATTGCAATGACCGGGGCGGGCGCCGCCTTCGCCGCGGTGATTGGCACCCTCGCCATTCCGGGCGGCGCCATGCTGCTGCTCGCCTTCATACCCTCATGGCGGCTGGCCGCGCGGCTGAACGCGCTGGCGAGTTTCGCGACGGTTGCCGCCGCCGCCGTGCTGCTGTTCCGCCAGCCGGCGCCGGACGGGCTGTTCCTGGTCGATGGGCTGAACATCGCCTTCCTGCTGCTGAACGGTCTGGTCGGCTTCACCACCAGCCTGTTCAGCGCGAGCTATATCGGCCACGAGATCGACACCGGCCGCCTCGCGCCGCATCACCTGCGGCTCTATCACGCGATGTATCAGGCGATGATGCTTGGGATGAATCTCGCGCTGGTCAGCAACAATCTCGGGCTGATGTGGTTCGGCGTCGAACTCGCCACGCTGTCGACGGTGATGATGGTGGGGCTTTACCGCACGCCGGCGGCGATCGAGGCATCGTGGAAATATCTCATCCTCGGCAGTGTGGGCATCGCGCTCGCGCTGTTCGGCACGATCCTGGTCTATCTCGCGGCCCAGCCGGCGCTGGGCGGCGGAATGAAGGCGATGCAGTGGACCGGCCTGCTCCGCCATGCCGCCGCGCTCGACCCCGCGCTGCTCGATGTCGGCTTCGTGTTCCTGCTGATCGGCTATGGCACCAAATCCGGGCTGGTGCCGATGCACGCCTGGCTGCCCGACGCTCATGCCGAGGGACCGACGCCGATTTCGGCCGTGCTGTCCGGCCTGTTGCTGAACGTGGCGCTCTATGCGCTGCTGCGCTTCAAGATCCTGCTCGCCGCCAGCCATGCGAGCATCGCCGCCGGGAGACTGATGGAGGGGTTCGGCCTCGTCACGCTGTTCTTCGCCGCCATCATGCTCTACCGCAGGCGCGACATCAAACGCCTGTTCGCCTATTCCTCGATCGAGCACATGGGCATCATCACCTTCGCCTTCGGCATTGGCGGGCCGATCGGCAATCTCGCCGGGCTGTTGCAGATGGCGATGCACAGTCTGACCAAGTCGGCAATCTTCTTCGCGGTCGGGCATGTGGCGCAGGCCAAGGGGACGCAGAAAATCGCCGAGATCGGCGGACTGACGGCGAGCCACCCCTTTCTCGGCTGGACACTCGTGGCCGGCATCGCGGCGATTGCGGGCCTGCCGCCCTTCGGCATCTTCACCTCCGAATTCCTGCTGATCACCTCGACCTTCGCCCGCGCCCCGCTGCTCGCGGTGCTGCTCGGCCTCGGCATCCTGCTCGCCTTCGGCGCGCTGCTGCTGCGGATGACCGGGCTTTGCTTCGGCGCGCCGAGCCCGGGCGACGCACCGAGTTCCGCCGCCGCGACGCCGCTGCTGCTGCATCTCGCGCTCGTGCTCGCCGTCGGCATCGCGCTGCCGGGATTTCTGTATGACTGGTTCGCCCATGCCGCTGCCCTGCTCGGCTGACGCGCCGCTTATGGTCGATGCCGCCGGATGGCGCGCCGCCGGCGCTTCGCTCGCCGCGGGGGCGCGGGTGCTGGTCGCGGTCTGGGCGACAGGAGATGACGCGGGTTCGCGCGTTCATCTCGCGACACGGCGGCCGGATGGGAGCGATCTCGCGGTGATCGCGCTGCGCGCGGAGGACGGCACCTATCCCTCGATCGGACAATATCATCCGGGGGCGATCCTGATGGAGCGGGCCTTGCAGGATGCGAGCGGGCTGCGCGCCGAAGGACTGCCCGATCCTCGCCCTTGGCTCGACCATGAGCGGGATTTCGCGTTCCTGCCCGCCGAGGGCGAGGGGCTGCACCGGATTCCGGTGGGGCCGATCCATGCCGGGACGATCGAGCCGGGGCATTTCCGCTTCACGGTGAACGGCGAGACGATCGTGCGGCTGGAGGCGCGGCTGGGCTACACGCGCAAGGGCACGCTCGGGCTGATGCAGGGCAGCGCGCCCGATGCCGCGGTGCGGCTGGCCGGGCGGGTTTCCGGCGATTCGACCGTGGCCTATGCGTGGGCCTTTTCGCGGGCGGTGGAGGCGGCGCGCGAGGTTGCCGTGCCGCCACGAGCCTCCGCCCTGCGCGGGGTGATGGCGGAACTCGAACGTCTCGCCAATCATGCCGGCGATTTCGGGGCGATCTGCAACGATGCCGGATTCCCGCTGATCAACGCCCATGCCGGCGCGCTGCGCGAGACGATCCTGCGCCAGGCCGATGCCTGTTTCGGCCACCGGCTGATGATGGACCGCATTGTCCCCGGCGGCGTTGCCGCCGATCTGGCGCCCGTGGCCGCCGCGTCCCTGCGGGCCGAGCTGCCGGCGTGGCTCGGGCGGTTCGAGAGGCTGGTCGAACTCTATGGCAAGACCGCCTCGTTGCAGGACCGGGTGGTCGGCGCGGGGCGGCTCGCTCCCGATCTCGCCCGCCGCCTTGGCTGCGGCGGCTATGTCGGCCGCGCCGCGGGGCAGGATTTCGACGCCCGGCGCGATGCGCCCTACCCGCCCTATGACCGCCACGCGCCCGCCGTGCCGTCGCTCTCGGCCGGTGACGTCGATGCGCGGGCGCGGATCAGGATCGCCGAGATCCGCGCCAGCGCCGCGCTGATCGGCGACATGCTCGACGCGTTGCCGGAGGGCGGCATTCGTGCGGCGCTGCCGGAAAGCGGCGGCGAGGCATTCGGCTGCGCGCTGGCGGAAGGGTTCAGGGGCGATATCTTCGCCGCGGTGCGGCTGTGCGGCCCGGTGGTGGCGGATGCGTTCCTGCGCGATCCGTCGTGGTTTCTCTGGCCGGCGCTGGAAGCGGCGATCGAGGGCAACATCGTCGCCGACTTCCCGCTCTGCAACAAGAGCTTCAATGCCGCCTATTCGGGGTGCGACCTGTAATGCGCAGAACGCTTTTCGAGAGCCTCCATCGCGGCACCCTGACCGAGCCGGCTCCGCCGCACGACACCGAGACCGCCGCGCTGGTCGCGGAACTCGACCGCGCAGCGCTGCGGCGGCTTGGAAGGTCGCTGGCGATCCGCGCGGTGGATGCGGGATCGTGCAACGGGTGCGAGCTGGAAATCATCGCCCTCGGCAACGTGCTCTACGATCTGGAGCGGTTCGGGCTGAAACTGGTCGCCTCGCCGCGCCATGCGGATGTGCTGCTGGTCACCGGCCCGATGACGCGGAACATGAGCGCCGCGACGCGGCTGGCCTATGAGGCGATGCCGGCGCCGAAATTCGTCGTCGCCGTGGGCGATTGCGGGCGCGATGGCGGGGTGTTCGCGGCGAGCCCGGACTGCCTCGGGGGCACGGCGTCGGTCCTGCCGGTCACGCTCACGATTCCGGGCTGCCCGCCGCCGCCCGCTATGCTGCTGCGCGGGCTGATCGGCCTGCTGGGGTAGCGGTTCGGCAACCGCGCGGCAGTCGTTTCAGCCGTGGCCGCCGGTCTCGATCGAGAGCAGGTCCTGCATGTCGGTCGCGTGCTCGCTTTCCTCTTCGAGGATGTTGGCGAGCATCAGCGCGGTGACCTGGTCGTGCGGCTCGAAATGGTCGATCATCCGGCGATAGAGGCCGATCACCTCGCGCTCGGCGGCGAGGTTCTGTTCGACGAGGCCGGCGAGATCCGCCCTGGTGCCGAATTCGCCGAAGCGGGTCTCGAGCCCGTGCGGGGAGAAATCCGGCGTGCCGCCGAGTTCGCGGATGCGCTGGGCGATGGCGACCATGTGGCGGCGCTCGTCATTCGCCTGTTCCTGGAACTCGGCGCCGATGCGCGGCTGTTTCAGCCCGGCCAGCGAGACCGACATCATGGTGTAGCGCCAGACGCAGAGAATCTCGGCGGTCAGCGCGCTTTGCAGCAGGACAAGCGCGGGGTCGGCACCCGCCGCGTGTTCCTCGCGGAACGCGCCCTGCATCTGCGCCGATACGGCGCGCACGTCGTTGAGGAAGGCGTTCGGCGCTGCATGTTCGACCTGGTCCATCACGCTGTCCACTCCGCTGATCGCCGCCTCGCTGCGGCGGCCTCATGATGACAGAATGGGGACGCCGACTCAACGCGCGCGACGACCGCGCGCGAGTTCGGTGACGATGCCATGCAGCGTGCGCAATTCCTGTTCCGTCACCTCGCCGCGCTGGAAGAAATGGCGGATGTTGCGCACCATGCCGGGGCGCTTCTGCTCGTTGCGCAGGAACCCGGCCTCGTCGCATTCGGCGATCAGGTGGGTGAGGAAGTTTTCCAGCTCGCCCTTGGTCGCGACATGGGTCTTGTGGGTTTGCAACGTGCGGACCGGCGCGGCCTCGCCGGCGATCCACCATTCATAGGCCATCACCATCACCGCCTGCGCGAGGTTGAGGGACATGAAGCGCGGGTTGAGCGGGTAGCGGATCAGGCTGTCGGCGCAGGCGATGTCGTCATTGTCGAGGCCGGCGCGCTCGGGGCCGAACAGGATGCCGCATTTGAGGCCGCGGGCGCCGACCTCGCGCAGTTCTGCGGCGGCACCGCGGGCGGTGAGCAGCGGCTTGACGATGTGGCGCGGGCGCGGACAGGTGGCGAAGACGCGGTGCAGGTCGGCCACCGCATCGGCCACCGTGTCATGCACCGTCGCGGCTTCAAGGATGCGGTAGGCGCCGGAGGCGGTGCGCATCGCCCGGTCCTGCGGCCAGCCGTCGCGCGGGGCGACGAGGCGGAGATGGAACAGCCCGCCATTGCCCATCGCCCGCGCGACCGAGCCGATATTCTCGGCCAGCTGCGGGCGCACCAGGATGATGACGGGGGACGGGTCGATCGGCGCGAGATCGGCGCCTTCGTCGCGACCGGTCACGCGCGCCGCCAGGTGGTGCCGCCGGGACCGTCCTCGAGCAGGATGCCGGCGGCCGCGAGTTCGGCGCGGATTGCGTCGGCGCGGGCGAAATCCTTGTTCCTCCGCGCGGCGAGGCGTTCGGCGATCAGCGCGTCGATCCGCGCATCGTCGGCCACATCGCCGCGGAACCACTGGCCGGCCGTCTGGTTGAAAATGCCGATCAGCTCGCCGGCGGCGCGCAGGCTTGCGGCGCTGGCGGCATTGCCCTGCATCGCCGCGTCGGCCAGCGCATGAAGTTCGGCGATGGCGCCGGGCGTGTTCAGATCATCCGCCAGCGCCTCGATGAAGGCGGCGGGCGGTGTGGCGGCGGGCGCGGGGTCGGCGTGTTTTTCCAGTGCGCGGTAGAACCGGTCGAGCTCCCGCTTGGCCTCGGCCAGCGCGGCGGTGGAAAAGTCGAGCACGCCGCGATACTGCGTCTTGAGCAGCAGGAAGCGCACCGCCTCGCCTGGCGCCTCGCCCAGCACGTCCTGCACGGTGCGGAAATTGCCGAGGGATTTCGACATTTTCTGCCCGTTCACCTGCAACATGCCGGCATGCACCCAGACGCGGGCGAGTTCCGAGCCGGGAAAGGCGCAGCAGGACTGGGCGATCTCGTTCTCATGATGCGGGAAGATGAGGTCAGCACCGCCGCCATGGATGTCGATCGTCTCGCCGAGCGTGGCGTGGATCATCGCCGAGCATTCGATGTGCCAGCCCGGCCGGCCGCTTCCCCAGGGGCTGTCCCAGCCCGGCAGGTCGGGCGGCGAGGGTTTCCAGAGCACGAAATCGCCCGGATCGCGCTTGTATGTGGCGACATCCACCCGCGCGCCGGCCAGCAGCTCCTCGGGCGAGCGGCCGGAGAACTTGCCGTATTGCGCGTCTGTCGCGACGGCGAACAGGACATGGCCCTCGGCGGCATAGGCGTGGCCGCGGGCGATCAGGCGCTCGATCAGGGCGATGATATCGCCGATATGGCCGGTTGCGCGCGGCTCGATATCGGGTGGCGTGCAATACAACGCCGCCATGTCGTTATGAAACCAGCTTGTGGTCCGCGCGGTGATCTCGCCGATCGGCTCGCCGGTTTCGGCGGCGCGGGCGTTGATCTTGTCATCGATGTCGGTGATGTTCCGCACATAGGTGACGCGCGGAAACAGGTGGCGCAGCAGGCGGACCAGCGTGTCGAACACCACCACGGTGCGCGCATTGCCGAGATGCGCCCGGTCATAGACCGTGGGACCGCAGACATAGAGCTTCACATGCGCGGGATCGGCAGGGACGAAGGGCTCGCGCCGGCGTGTTTTCGTGTTGTGCAGCTTGATCTGGATCATGGCCGCGGATTTCCTCTCCGGGCAAGCGGAAGTCAACCGGCGCGTCGGCGGCAGCGATGAATCGGCCCGCTCGTTGACAGGACCTGAGAGGTCCTGTATCCATCGTGACCAGTAATTGAGAATAATTCTCATTCTCAATTTATCCCGGAGACCGCTCTTGTCGCAGACCGCCGTGTCACCGCGTTCCCGTCGTTCGCGCCTGCCCTTTCTCGCCGTGCTCGGCCCTGGCATCGTGGTCATGCTCGCGGATACCGAGGTGGGCAGCATCATCACGGCGTCGCAATCCGGCGTCGCCTGGGGGTATCGGCTGCTGCTGCTGCAGTTCATCCTGATCCCCATCCTGTATGTCGTGCAGGAGCTGACCGTCCGGCTCGGCATCTTCACCGGCAAGGGCCATGGCGAGCTGATCCGCGACACGTTCGGCAAGGGCTGGGCGTGGCTCTCGGCCGCGGGCCTCGCGGTCGCCACGATCGGGGCGCTGCTGTCGGAATTCTCGGGCGTGGCCGGCGTGGGCGAGCTTTATGGCATCCCCCGCGCGGCGACGCTGACGCTCTCGGTGGTGTTCCTGCTCGTGGTCGCGTTCACCGGCTCCTATCGTCGGGTCGAGCGGGTGGCGATCGGGCTCGGGCTGTTCGAGCTGGTGTTCTTTGTCATCGCTTTCGTCTCGCGGCCGGATGCGGGGCAGATCGCCGCCCAGACCTTCCAGCCGGCGCTCGGCGATCCGGGCTATCTCTACCTTGTCGCCGCCAATATCGGCGCCGTCATCATGCCGTGGATGATCTTCTACCAGCAATCGGCGGTGGCGGATAAGCGGCTGACGCCGGCGGATTTCAAATATGCGCGCTGGGATACCGCGATCGGCGCCATCGTCACCCAGCTCGTCATGGCGGCGGTGCTGATCTCGACCGCCGCGACGATCGGCCGGCACAACCCCAATGCGAGCCTGAACACGGTGGGCGATATCACCGCGGCACTCACCCCCTATCTCGGCGTGGCGATGGGCAAGCTCGTGTTCGGCGCCGGCGTGCTCGGCGCCGGGCTGGTGGCGGCCATCGTCGCCTCGCTGGCGCTGGCCTGGGGACTTGGCGAGGTGGCGGGCTATCGCCGCTCGCTGGAGGATCATCCGCTGCGCGCGAGGTGGTTCTATGGTGTGTATGCCGCCTGCCTGATCCTCGGCGCGGTGCTGGTCGGCGTGGTGCCGAATCTGGTTATCCTGAACATCGCCGTCGAGGTGATGAACGCGCTGCTGCTGCCGCTGGTGCTCGGCTTCCTGGTGATGCTCGGCCTCAAGGCGCTGCCGCCGCAGGTGCGGCTGCGGGGCTGGTATGCCGGGCTCGCGATCGCGATGTCGGTGCTGACGGCGGGGCTTGGCGTCTATGGCGGTCTGTCGGGGGCCGGTCTGTTCTGATCCTGCCCGCCCTTGCTTGACAGGGGCAGCTGCGGCTTCTCAAATCGTCGCCAGAATAACGGGAGGCGGCGATGACACTGGAGCCGGATCTGGCGGCACGATTGATGGACGCCGTGGATGCCGGCTTCGACGAGCAGATCGCCTTCACCCAGGCGCTGGTGCGCTTCCCCTCCATCCGCGGCGCCGAGGCGCCGATCCAGGATTTTGTTCATCGCGCGCTGCGGGACCGCGGCTATGCGATGGACCGCTTCACGATGGACCGCGACGCGCTGGCGCGGCATGCGGGCGCGGGCCGGATTTCGGCCGAACATTCCGATGCGCCGATCGTGATCGGCACCCATCGCCCGCGGCGCGATGCCGGCCGGTCGCTGATCCTGCAGGCGCATGTCGATGTCGTGCCGACGGGCCCGGCGGATATGTGGCGCCATCCGCCCTTCGAGCCGGTGATCGCGGAGGGGTGGATGCACGGGCGGGGTGCTGCCGACATGAAGGCCGGCCACGCCGCCAATATCTTCGCGCTCGACGCGCTGCGCCGCGCCGGGTTCCAGCCGGCGGGCACCGTGCATGTCGAATCGGTGGTCGAGGAGGAATCGACCGGCAATGGCGCGCTGATGACGCATCTACGCGGCTATCGCGCCGACGCCGCGCTGATTCCCGAACCGCAGGACGAGCGGCTGGTGCGCGCCAATGTCGGCGTGCTCTGGTTCGAGATCGAGGTGCGCGGCGCGCCGGCGCATGTGCGCGCCATGGCGGAGGGCGCGAACGCGATCGATGCCGCGTATCGCATCATCGCCGATCTGCGCGGGCTGGAGGCGGAGTGGAACGCGCGCAAGGGCGCGCATCCGCATTTCGCCGCCGAGCCGCACCCGATCAACCTCAATCTCGGCCGGATCGAGGGCGGGGACTGGGCCTCCTCGGTGCCGAGCCAATGCCGGCTTTCCTGCCGCATCTCGCTCTATCCCGGTACGCGAGCCTCCGATGCCGCGCGCGAGATCGAGGCGCGGATCGCTGCCTTCGCGGCGACCGACCCGATGCTTGCGAACAACAAGCCTCGCGTCAGCTTCAACGGCTTCTTCGCCGAGGGCTATGTGCTGGAACCGGGATCGGCGGCGGAGGCAGCGCTGGCCGACGCCCATTCGGCGGCGACCGGCGCGCCGCTCGGCACGATGACCACCGGCGCCTATCTCGATGCGCGGGTTCACGCGCTCTACGACCGGATTCCGGCGCTGTGCTACGGCCCGGTCTCGCGCGGCATTCACGGGATCGACGAGGCGGTCGACCTTGCCTCGGTGCGGCGGGTGACGAAGGCGATCGCGCTCTTCGTCGCCGCCTGGTGCGGATTGGAGCCGGGCTGAACCGGCGGAGACGACAGGAGCGACAATGACCGAACTTTGGCACCTCACCGCATCCGACCTCGCCGGGCGCATCCGCCGGCGGGAGGTTTCGGCACGCGAGGCGGCAGCCGCCGCGCTCGCCCGGCTGGACGAGGCGAACCCGGCGATCAACGCCGTGATCGACCATCGCCCGGAGCAGGCGCTGGCCGCCGCGGCACGGATCGACGAGGCACTCGCCCGCGGCGACGATCCGGGCCCGCTCGCCGGCGTTCCCATCACGGTGAAGGTGAATATCGACCAGAAGGGCTTCGCCACCACCAACGGCATCCGCCTGCAGAAAGACCTGGTCGCGCAGCGCAGCAGCCCGGTGGTCGACAATCTCGAACGCGCGGGGGCGGTCATCATCGGCCGCACCAATACCCCCGCCTTCTCGATGCGCTGGTTCACGACCAACCTGCTGCACGGCGATACGCGCAATCCGCATGACCCGGCGCTGACCCCCGGCGGCTCGTCCGGCGGGGCGGCGGCGGCGGTCGCGAGCGGGATCGGCGCTTTCGCCCACGGCACCGACATTGCCGGCTCGATCCGCTACCCTGCCTATGCCTGCGGCCTGCACGGATTGCGGCCCAGCATCGGCCGTGTTCCAGCGTTCAACGCCTCGGGGCCCGAGCGCGGCATCGGCGCGCAGATCACCGCCGTCTCCGGCCCGATCGGGCGCAGCATGGCGGATCTGCGGCTGGCCCTGGCGGCGATGGCGCAGCCGGATCCTGATCCGGACGGCCCGCGCGACCCGTGGTGGTGCCCCGCACCGCTCGATGGGCCGGATCTGCCGCGCCGGGCGGCACTCTGCCTGCGCCCCGGCGGCATGGCGGTGGCGCCGGAGGTCGAGGCGGCGCTGATCGCGGCCGGCCGGGCGCTTGAGAGTGCGGGCTGGACGGTCGAGACGATCGACGACCTGCCGCATATGCGCGAGGCGGTCGAGGTGCAGATCCAGCTCTGGCTTGGCGACGGGTTCGCCACGCTGGCCGCGACCGTGGCGCAGGAAGGCGATCCGGGCGCGATGACGGTGATCGACTCGTTCCGCGAGCAGGCACAATCCTGGCCGGGCGACGTGGTTGCCCAGGCGCTGAAGCGCCGCGCCACCATCGCCCGCGCCTGGCGCCAGCAGCTCGCCCGCTTCCCGGTGCTGATGATGCCCACATCCGGCGAACTGCCCTTCCGCGACGGGCTCGACCTTGCCGGGCCCGATGCGTTCCGCCGTGTGTGGGACGCGCAGGCGACGCAGATCGCGCTGCCCCTGGTCGGCCTGCCGGGGCTGAATGTCGCGACCGGGTTCGCCGGCCGCGCGCCGCTGGGCGTGCAACTCGTCGCAGCCCCCTTCCGCGAGGACGTGCTGCTCGCCGCCGGCGCCGCGATTGCGCGAGACGATGCGCCGATCATGCCGGTCGACCCGCGCGGCGCCGGCTGATCTTCCGCTGCGTTCCGGTTGGCGCCCGGTTGGCGCAAGCCAGCGTTACGCGGAGCGCCGGGGCTTATCCATATAGATCAATGCCGAGACGGGCGTGATACCGCGATATTGGCCTCGTAATCTGATGGATAAGGAGGCTCGATCATGAACAGGCTGAAACGGATTGCGGCACCGGCCGCGCTCGTCGCCCTGCCAGGCCTCGCCTTCGCGCAGGCCGGGACGGGACCGGGCGGATTCGGCTACAGGCCGGGCATGATGTGGTGGGATGATGGGTGGACGACGATGTTTCTCGGACCTTTTTTCATGATCCTCGTTCTCGCCGTGATCGTCATGGTGGCGGTGGCGGTGCTGCGTTCCGCCGGAATGTTCACCCACGGGCCGGCGCATCCGCCGCAGCGCACGGCGCTCGACATTCTCAAGGAGCGGTTCGCGCGCGGCGAGATCGACGCCGCCGAATTCGAGTCGCGGCGCCGGCTGCTGGGGGATTGAGCCCCCGGCGATGCCGGGGGCCAAAGCCGTTACAGCCAGAGCCGTTACAGGATGAAGCGGCCGAGATCGCCGCGCGCGGCGAGCGGGGCAACCTTCTCCTCGACGAGTGCTGCATCGACCGTCACCGTCTCGCCGGCGCGGTCGGTCGCGGCGAAGCTGATCTCCTCGAGCAGCCGCTCCAGCACCGTGGCGAGCCGGCGCGCGCCGATATTCTCGACCCGGTCGTTGATGTCGGCGGCGAGTGCTGCCACCGCCTCGATCGCATCGTCGGTGAAGTGCAGGTCGACAGTCTCGGTCTTGAGCAGGGCGACATACTGCTTCAGCAGCGAGTGTTCCGGCTCGGTCAGGATACGGCGGAAATCCTCGCGCGAGAGCGAGGCGAGCTCGACGCGGATCGGCAGCCGCCCCTGCAGTTCCGGCAGAAGGTCGGACGGCTTGGCGACGTGAAAGGCGCCGGAGGCGATGAAGAGGATATGATCGGTCTTCACCGGGCCGTATTTGGTCGAGACCGTCGTGCCCTCGATCAGCGGAAGCAGGTCGCGCTGCACGCCTTCGCGCGAGACATCGCCGCCGCGAAAGCCGCTCTCGGTGCGGGCGCAGATCTTGTCGATCTCGTCGAGAAAGACGATGCCGTGGGTCTCGGCATGCAGGCGGGCGTCGGCGTTGAGCTGTTCGTTGTCGAGCAGGCGGTCGGCCTCCTCGCGCTCCAGCGCGGCGCGGGCGGCCGAGACGGTCATGCGCTTGCGGCCGTGCTGGCGGCCGAACATCGACTTCATCATGTCGCCAAGATTGATGGCTCCGCCCGGCGGCATGCCCGGCATGTCCATCTGGCCGATCACGTTGGGCGGCGCCTCGCTCACGTCGACATCGATCTCCTTGTCCTCCAGCTCGCCATCGCGCAGCATGCGGCGGAAGCGGTTGCGCGTTTCCGACGAGGCGCCCTCGCCCACCAGCGCGGTGAGCAGGCGATCCTCGGCGGCAAGCTCGGCGCGGGCCTGCACGCCCTTGCGGCTCATCTCGCGCAGCATGGTGAGGGACACCTCGACAAGATCGCGCACGATGCTTTCGACATCGCGGCCGACATAGCCGACCTCGGTGAATTTCGTCGCCTCGACCTTGATGAAGGGCGCCTGCGCGAGCTTGGCCAGGCGGCGGGCGATCTCGGTCTTGCCGCAGCCGGTCGGGCCGATCATCAGGATGTTCTTCGGTACCACCTCCTCGCGCAGCCCCTCGGGGAGCTGCTGGCGGCGCCAGCGGTTGCGAAGGGCGATGGCGACGGCGCGCTTCGCGTCCTGCTGGCCGATGATGAACCGGTCGAGCTCGGAGACGATTTCGCGCGGCGTGTAGGTCGGGCTGTCGATCACAGGATTTCCACCGTTACGTGATGGTTGGTGTAGACGCAGATGTCGCCGGCGATCTTCATCGCTCGCCGGGCGATGTCCTCGGCGGTCATGCCGTCCACCGAGATCAGCGCGCGCGCCGCGGCGAGGGCGTAATTCCCGCCGGAGCCGATGGCGATGATGCCGTCCTCGGGTTCAAGCACGTCGCCATTGCCGGTGAGGGTAAAGGCGTGGGTGCGGTCGGCCACCGCCATCATCGCCTCGAGCCGGCGGAGATAACGGTCGGTCCGCCAGTCCTTGGCGAGTTCGACACAGGCGCGCTCAAGCTGGTTGGGGAAGCGCTCCAGCTTCGCCTCGAGCCGTTCGAGCAGGGTGAAGGCATCGGCCGTGGCACCGGCGAACCCGGCCACGACGTTGCCGTTGCCGATGCGCCGCACCTTGCGCGCATTGCCCTTCACCACGGTGTTGCCGAGCGAGACCTGGCCATCGCCGGCCATGGCCACCTGCCCGTCCCGCTGCACACAGAGAATGGTCGTGCCGTGCCAGCCGACCGGATCATTGGAGTTCATCATGCCCTCCAGATGGCACCGCGCGAAGGGGCGGGCAAGCCGCCCAAGGGGACAGGGCGATGCAAGCCTGAGTGCCTTTCATGCATGCAAGCGATGAAAAAACCGCTATATTCCCCGTCGCGGCTTCGGGGAGACCAGAGGATGGACCGCCGGTTCGGCAGCAGGGCCTATCAGTATTTCGAATTCATCGTCGTCCAGGCGGTGACGTTGCTGATGGCGATCGTGGTGACGGCGGCGCTCGCGCATCTCGTCGTGAACATCGCGCACGACATTCTCGCCACGACGTTCGACCCCACCAACGCGGCGGTGTTCCAGTCGGTGTTCGGGGGAATCTTCACCGTCGTCATCGCGCTGGAATTCAAACGCTCGATCCTGGTGACCAGCGAGCGCGACGAGGGGCCGGTGCGCGTGCGGGTGGTCATCCTGATCGGGATGCTCGCGATCGTTCGCAAGCTGATCATCATGGATCTGGCGCATGAGAACGCGCTGCAGCTCATGGCGCTTTCGGTCGCGTTCCTGTCGCTCGGCATCGTCTATTGGCTGGTGCGCGACCAGGACCGCCGGGAACAGCGGGATTGACCGGCCCCCGTGGCAGGCCCGGCTTGCCAGGTTTCCGGGCCCGGGCTTAGTGTTGGCTACCCAAATTTACCGATAAAAAACATTCAGGGAGACTCACATGCAGGACCGGATGCAGGACCGGACTGCGGCGACGATCGCCGCCCGCCTCGACCGCCTGCCGCCGTCGCGCGCGGTCTGGACCATCATCGTCCTGATCTCGCTGGGTGGCATTTTCGAGTTCTACGACCTGTTCTTCACCGGCTATGTCGCGCCGGGCATGGTGGGCGAAGGGCTGTTCAAGCCGGAATCGCTCGGCTTCCTGGCGGGGCTCAGCGTGCTGAAGGTCGCGGGCTTCGGCACTTTCGTGTTCGCCACCTTCGCCGGGCTCTGGGTTGGCGCGCTGCTGTTCGGACAGATCGCCGACAAGTTCGGACGCCGCGCGGTCTTCACCGGGGCGCTGCTGTGGTACATGGTCTGCACCGCGATCATGGCGTTTCAGACCAGCGGGCTCGCGCTCGATATCTGGCGGTTCATCGCCGGCATCGGCATCGGCGTCGAACTCGTGACCATCGATACCTTCATTTCGGAACTCATCCCCCGGGGCGAGCGCGGCAAGGCCTTCGCGGTGAACCAGTTCATCACGTTTCTCGTGGTGCCGCTGATCGCGTTCCTGGCCTATGCCATGAAGGGCAGCAAGCCGTTCGGGCTGGACTACTGGCGGGTGCTGATCCTGATCGGCTCGGTCGGCGCCGTCGTGGTGTTTGCCCTGCAACGGGGCATTCCGGAGAGCCCGCGCTGGCTGGCCCGCCACGGCCGGATGGCGGAGGCGGAGGCGATCGTCGCCGATATCGAGCGGCGGGTGGCCGCAGAAACCGGCCATCCCCTGCCGCCGCCGCAGCCCGCCGCGCCGGAAGAAGGCGGCGCGGGGTCGATCATGGAGATCTTCGGCGACGAGTATCTGCGGCGGACCATCATCCTGTCGGTCTTCAACATGGCGCAGGTGATCGGCTTCTACGGCTTCGCCGCCTGGGTGCCGACGCTGCTCATCCATCGCGGCATCACCGTGACGCACAGTCTCGAATACGCCTTCATCATCGCCATCGCCAATCCGTTCGGCCCACTGCTCGGCACGGTTTTCGCCGACCGGATCGAACGCAAGACGCAGATCATCGGCGCGCTCGTGATCATGGCGGTGGTGATCGGCCTGTTCGCGCAAAGCTCGGCGCCGCCGGTGCTGATCGCCCTCGGCGTGCTGTTCACCCTCGCGTCGAACGTGATGTCCTTCGCCTATCATGGCTACCAGCCTGAGTTGTATCCCACCCGGATTCGCGCCCGCGCGGTCGGGTTCGTGTATTCGTGGAGCCGGCTGGCGGCAGCCTTCGCCGGCCTCGCGATCGGCGTTCTGCTCGCCCGGTACGGCGTGCCGGGAGTGGCGGTGTTCATCGGGATCGCGATGCTGGTGGGCATCGCGATGATCGCGCTCGGCCCCTCGACCAGGGGGCTCGCGCTCGAACAGATCAACCACTGAGCGAAGTTTCGCCGGCCGGCTGATTGGCGGGCCGGCGAAATTGGGCTAGGCCAGCCCGCATGAGCCGAACTGCAAGCATCACGCGCACCACATCCGAAACCTCGATCGAGCTGATGCTCGACCTCGATGGCGCCGGCAACACCGACATCGCCACCGGAATCGGGTTCTTCGATCACATGCTGACCGCACTCGGCCGGCACGCCATGCTGGACCTGATCGTCCGCGCCGAGGGCGACCTGCATATCGATGCCCATCATACTGTCGAGGATGTCGGCATCGTGCTCGGCCAGGCGATCCGCGAGGCGCTGGGCGACAAGCGCGGCGTCACCCGCTTCGGCTTCGCCGCGACTCCGATGGACGAAGCGCTGTGCGAGGCCGCGATCGACCTTTCCGGCCGCGGCTTCCTGGTGTTCGACGTGCCGTTCGAGCGGCAGACGATCGGCGACATGGACACCCAGCTCGTGCAGGAATTCTTCCAGGCGCTGACCGCCAATGGCGGCTTCGCGCTGCACCTGACCCGCCGCGCCGGGCACAACGCGCATCACGTGGCCGAGGCCGCGTTCAAGGCCGCGGCGCGGGCGCTGCGGATGGCGGTCGAGCCCGATCCGCGTGCCGCCGGCGCGATTCCCTCGACCAAGGGGGTGCTGTGAGGATTGCGGTCATCGATTACGGCAGCGGCAATCTCGCCTCGGCGGCGCGCGGGCTCGAACTCGCCGCCTCCCGGCTCGGGCTCGATGCGACCGTCTCGATCACCGACGATGCCGGGATCGTCGGTGACGCCGACCGCATCGTGCTGCCCGGTCAGGGCGCCTTCGCCGATTGCGCGCACGGGCTCGCCGCCCGCCCCGGCCTTGCCGCCGCAATGCATCGCCGGGTCGAGGCCGGAGCGCCGTTCCTTGGTATCTGCGTCGGTATGCAGCTGATGGCCGAACGCGGGCTCGAACACGAAACCACGCCCGGCTTCGGCTGGATTCGCGGCGATATCGCGCCGATTCGCGCCGATGGCCTGCGCCTGCCGCATATGGGCTGGAACGAGCTGGCCTTCACCCCGGGCGCGCATCCGCTGCTCGAGGGGCTGACGCCGGGCGACCATGCCTATTTCGTGCATTCCTACGCCCTGCGCACGGACGACCGCAGCACGGTGATCGCCACCACCTCGTACGGTGAAGAGATCGTGGCAATGGTTGCAACCGGGAACCGGGCGGGTACACAATTCCACGTTGAGAAAAGCCAGGAGGTCGGCCTGACCATTCTGGGGAATTTCCTGCGCTGGATGCCATGATGACCTGTTCCGATCTTTGCGACCTGCCGCCACCATCGAGCATGCAGGTGGACCGCCTGACATCGCTCGCCGATGACGACATGCAGACGCTGTGCGAGGCGGCCGATGCGGCGATCATCGATGGCGGCGGGTTCGGCTGGCTGCGCCCGCCGGGGCGCGCGGCACTCGAACAGTATTTCCGCGGCGTCGTGATGGTGCCGGAGCGGGAGCTGTTCGTCGGCCGGATGGATGGCGTGATCTATGGCGCAGCCCAACTCGTCCGCCCGCCCCGCAACAACGAGGCGCAGGCTTTCGGCGCGACGCTCGCGCATAATTTCGTCGCCCCCTACGCACGCGGCCATGGCCTCGCCCGGCTGATCGTCCAGCGGGTAGAAGACCGCGCGCGCGCGCTCGGCTATCAGGTGCTCAACCTCGATGTCCGCGAGACCCAGACCGCCGCCATCGCGCTCTACGAGACGGTTGGCTTCATCCGCTGGGGCACCCATCCGGCCTATGCCCGCACCGATGGGCAGACGATCGGCGGTCATTTCTACTACAAGATGTTGCAGGCGTCCTGACATGGCTCTGACCCTCTACCCGGCGATCGACCTCAAGGATGGCGCCTGCGTGCGGCTGCGCCGCGGCGAGATGGACGAGGCGACGATCTATGCCGAGGACCCGGCCGCCCAGGCCCGCGCCTTCGAGGCCGCCGGATTTGCCGCGTTGCACGTTGTCGACCTGAACGGGGCCTTTGCCGGGCGGCCGGTGAATGGCGCGGCGGTGCGCGCGATCCTCGCCGCGGTGGCGATGCCGGTGCAGCTTGGCGGCGGCATCCGCGACATGGCGGGCATCGCCGCCTGGATCGAGCTTGGCATCTCGCGCGTCATTCTCGGCAGCGCCGCGGTGAAGAACCCTGGCCTAGTGCGCGAGGCGGCCGCCGCCTTTCCGGGGCGGATCGTCGTCGGCATCGACGCGCGGGACGGCATGGTCGCCACCGAGGGTTGGGCCGAGACATCGTCGCTACCGGCGACCGAGATGGCGATGCGGCTGCAGGATGCCGGCATCGCCGCGATCATCCATACCGATATCGCGCGCGACGGCATGCTGCAGGGCCTCAATCTCGATGCCACCGAAGCCCTCGCCGCCACCATCACCATCCCGGTGATCGCCTCGGGCGGTGTAGCCGGCATCGAGGATATCCGTAACCTGCGCGCCGCCGCCGGCCGCACGCCGAACCTTGCCGGCACGATCATCGGCCGCGCCCTCTACGATGGCCGGATCAATCCGCAGGCGGCGCTGGCGGAGGCCGCTTCATGCTGAAGCTGCGCGTCATTCCCTGCCTCGACGTGAAGGACGGGCGCGTGGTGAAGGGGGTGAACTTCGTCTCGCTGCGCGATGCCGGCGATCCGGTGGAGCAGGCCGTGGTCTATGACCGCGCGGGCGCCGACGAACTCACCTTTCTCGACATCACCGCGAGCCACGAGAACCGCGACACGATCATCGACGTGGTCGGCCGCACCGCAGCCAAAGTGTTCCTGCCGCTGACCGTCGGCGGCGGCATCCGCACGACGGATGACATGCGCCGCCTGCTGCTGGCTGGTGCGGACAAGTGCAGCATCAACTCCGCCGCCATATCCCGGCCTGACTTCATCAACGAGGCGGCGCGGAAATTCGGCAGCCAGTGCGTCGTCGTCGCGGTCGATGCGCGGCGCGGCGGCGATGGCTGGGAAGTATTCACCCATGGCGGGCGGCGCGGCACCGGGATCGACGCGGTCGGCTGGTGCGCCGAGATGGCGGCGCGCGGCGCCGGCGAGATCCTGCTTACCTCGATGGACCGCGACGGCACCGGCCTCGGCTTCGATCTCGACCTGCTGCGCGCCGTGACCACGCGGGTGAACATCCCCGTGATCGCCTCGGGCGGCGTCGGCACGCTCGCGCATTTCGTCGAGGGTGCCGCGGCGGGCGCGACCGGCCTGCTTGCTGCCAGTGTGTTCCATTTTGGCCAGTTCACCATCGCCGAGGTGAAGGCCGCTCTTGCCGCCGCCGGCCTGCCGGTTCGCCCGGTCGGCCCGCGCTAGAGGTTCCCCATGCCCAAGAAACCCGTGAAATCCACCCTGCCGGATACCAAGGCGAAGAAGGCGGGCAGCAAGACCGCCGCCAAACCGAAAGCCAAGCCCAAGGCTCGCGCGGCGGCGACCCATCCGCCGGTTCCGCCACTGAACCCGGCAGCCCCCAACGCCCAGGTTCTCGACCGGCTGTGGTCGACCATCCTTGCCCGCAAGTCGGCCGATCCGCTGGTCAGCCATTCGGCGCGGCTGCTGTCGCGCGGGATCAACAAGGTGGCGCAGAAATTCGGCGAGGAAGCGGTCGAGTGCCTGATCGAGGCCATCTCCGGCAATCGTGAGGCGCTGATCGCCGAGAGCGCGGACGTGCTGTATCACCTGCTGGTGATGTGGGTGGCGGCCGGGCTGCGGCCGGAGGATGTATGGCTGGAACTCCAGCGCCGGGAAGGGATATCCGGGATCGCCGAAAAAGCGTCCCGCCCGATGCTGCTGTCGATCGCGGAAACGAGGAAAATTCCATGAAACCAGGTGTGAGCGGCAAGCCGCCCTATGACGAGCAGAACGTCTTCGCCAAAATCCTGCGCGGCGAAATCCCCTGCCGGAAAGTGTTCGAAACCGAATTCGCCCTCGCCTTTCACGACATCAACCCGCAGGCGCCGCAGCATGTGCTGGTGATCCCGAAGGGGAAATACGTCTCCTTCGCCGATTTCTCGGCCACCGCCAGCGACGCCGAGATCGCCGGTTTCGTGCGCGCGGTGGGCGAGGTGGCGCGGCAGATCGGCGCGGAAGAGACCGGCTATCGGCTGCTCGCAAATATGGGGCCGGACAGCCACCAGGAAGTGCCGCATCTGCACGTTCATGTCTTTGCCGGCCATCCGCTGGGGCCGATGCTCGTCCGCTGAGCCGATGCTGATCGCGGCGGACCGCCTGTTCCGCGACGGGGCGATCACCGGCCCCGGCGCGGTCGTTGTCGAGGGCGGGCGGATCGCCGCGGTGCTTGACTACGATCCCGCGAACCCGGATTTGCGGCTTGAGGGCGGCGTCCTCGCCCCCGGCCTGATCGATCTGCACAATAACGGCGCCTTCGGCGTCGATTGCGCCGAGGCGGACACCGAGGGATTCCGCCATCTCTGCCGGAACCTCGCCGCGCGGGGCGTCACCAGCTTCGCGCCCACGGTCATCACCGCGCCTTTCGCCGCCCTGCACGGCGCGGCGCGGCGCCTGCGCGCGGCGATGCCGGCGATGGCGGGCGAACCGGCCGCGCGTATGCTTGGCCTGCATCTCGAAGGCCCGTTCCTCGCACCGAACCGGCGCGGCGCCCACCGCGCGGACTGGCTGCGGGAGCCGACCGGCGCGGCGCTGGACGAGCTTCTGGCCGACCCCGATCTTGCCGCCACGCTGAAGCTCGTCACCCTCGCGCCGGAGCGGCCGGGCGGGCTTGCGGCGGTGCGGCGGCTGACGGGCGCGGGGGTGGCGGTGGCACTGGGCCACAGCGATGCCGATGCGGCAGCCGCGCAAGCCGCGATCGAGGCCGGCGCCCGCCTGGTGACGCATGTGTTCACTGCGATGCGGCCGTTTCATCATCGCGATCCGGGGCTGATCGGCGTCGCCCTCGCCGATGCGCGGGTGCATGCGTGTTTCATCGCCGACGGCGTGCATGCGGATGCGCTGGCGTTGCGCTTCGGCTTCGCCGCCGCCGGGGCGCGGGCGGTGGCGGTGACCGACTCGGTCAGCCTCGCCGGCCTGCCCGAGGGCTGCATGGCACGCTTCGGCGGCGATTCCGCGCAGGCGCGGGACGGCGCCGCGCGGCGACCGGACGGGTCGCTCACCGGTGCGACGATCACGCTCGATGAAGGGCTGCGCCGCCTGATCGGTGCCGGCATCGCACCCGCTGCCGCGCTGTCTGCGGCGACCGAAGCCCCCGCCGCAGCCCTCGGCCTGGCAGATCGGGGGCGGCTCGCCGCCGGGTGCCTGGCCGATCTCATCTGGTTCGACGATGGATTCGAGATCCGCAATGCCTGGATCGGCGGCGCGGCGCTGCATCCCCTGCCCGCCCCGGCGCGCCAGGCCCCCGCCATGCCGGCGACGGAGACGATCCGCCGCGATCTCGACGAACTCGACCGGGCGGCCACCGGCACGATCATGGGCGCGTTGCTGGATCAGGAACAGGGAGCGGCGGCGGCGGTGAAGCGAGCCATTCCGTCGCTCGCCCGGCTGGCGGAGGAGGTGGCGGCGCGGCTCGAAGCCGGCGGGCGGCTGTTCTATGCCGGTGCTGGAACCTCCGGCCGCCTCGCGGTGCTCGATGCGGTGGAATGCGGCCCGACCTTCTCGCTGCCGGACGGGGTGATCATTCCCCTGATCGCCGGTGGCCGCGCGGCGGTGACCGGCGCGGTCGAGGGCGCCGAAGACGATGAGCATGCCGCTGCCGCCCTGCTCGATGAGCACAAGGCGGGCCCGGCGGATGGTCTCGTCGGCATCGCCGCCTCCGGGCGCACGCCGTTCACCCTCGGCGCGCTGCGCGCCGCCGCCGCGCGCGGCCTGCTGACCGGGGCGATCGTCAATGCCGATGGCCCGCTCGCCACCGCCGCCGACATCGCGGTGGTGATCGCGACGGGTGCTGAGGTGCTCGCCGGCTCGACCCGGCTTTCGGCCGGCACCAGCCAGAAACTGGCGCTCAACGCGCTCTCCACCACGGTGATGATGCGCCTCGGCAAGACGTTCGGCCCCTATATGGTCGATCTCCGCGCCACCAATGCGAAGCTGCGCGCCCGCGCCATCCGCATCGTCCGCGCGATTGCCGGCGCGTCCGAGGCCGATGCCAAAGATGCCCTTGAAACAAGCGGTTACGAAGTAAAAACGGCGATCGTCATGCTGGTGTTGCGAATCGGCACGACCGAGGCGCGCCTGCGGCTTGGCGCGGCGGGCGGGCGATTGCGCGCCGCCCTGGAAAGGGCATAGTCCCTCCCGCACCGGCCAGCTCCCGGCCGGAAAATGGAGGAACTCATGAGCCAGACGGCAGAGCAAGGCTTCGAAAGCGTCTTCACGCTCGAAGCCACCCAGTTGAAATACGGAATCGGCGCGGCTGACGAGCTCGGCTGGGAGGCGAAGCGCCTTGGCCTTCGCCATGTCATCCTGGTTGCCGACCCGATGCTGCACCAGTTCGGCTTGATCGAGCAGATCGAGGGAATCCTCGCCGCATCCGGCATCACCTTCGACCGGTTCGAGGATATCCATGTCGAGCCGACGATTGACAGTTTCGCCCGCGGCGCGGCCTTCGCGGAGGCGCATCCCTGCGACGGGTTCATCGCCTTGGGCGGCGGCTCGACGATCGATACCGCGAAAGTCGCCAACCTGATCAGCACCCATGGCGGGGCGGTGATCGACTATGTCAACCCGCCGATCGGCGGCGGCAAGAAGCCGCCCGGACCGCTGCGGCCGCTGATCGCGCTACCCACCACATCCGGCTCGGGATCGGAGGCGACCACCGTCGCCGTGCTCGATATCCCCGAACTGAAGGTCAAGAGCGGCATCTCGCATCGCTACATGCGGCCGACCCTCGCCATGGTCGATCCCGCCCTCGCCCGCACCACGCCGGCGGGCGTGACGGCCTCTGCCGGGCTCGACGTGATCTGCCACGCAGTCGAGAGCTATATCTCGAAACCGTTCAACCAGCGGCCGAAACCGGCCTCGCCGGACGATCGGCCGCCCTATCAGGGCTCGAACCCGGTGGCCGATATCTGGTCGCTCCAGGCGATCGAGTTCGGCGGGAAATATCTCGCCCGCGCCGTGGCCGATGGCGAGGATTACGAGGCGCGCGGGACGATGATGCTCGGCGCGACGATGGCCGGCATCGGCTTCGGCACCGCCGGCGTGCACATTCCCCATGCCTGCGCCTATCCGATCGCCGGGCTGAAGCACGTCTATCACGCGCCCGGCTATTCGCGGAACCACGCCTTCGTGCCGCACGGGTTTTCGGTGATCGTCACGTCGCCGGCGGCATTCCGCTACACCTATGACGCGGCACCCGAGAAACATATCCGCGCCGCCAGCCTGCTGCGCGGCCACGATATCGAGACCCCCGGCCCGGACTCGCTGCCGGCGGCACTGATCGACCTGATGAAGGCCGTCGGCGCCCCGTCGGGCATCGCCGAACTCGGCTACACCGAGGCGGATATTCCCGCGATCATCGACGGCGCGCTGAAACAGCAGCGCCTGCTCGCCGGATCGCCCAAGCCGGTGGATGCCGGCATTCTGGAGACCATACTCCGCCAGTCGATGCGCAATTGGTAAAACCTCAATAACACAAGGGTAAGGAAAATGTCAGACATCAGGCTCTACATGTTCAGCTGCGGCACGCTCAAGACCGTGACCGCCTCGATCAAGATGAACCAGGGCAACGATCCCTACGAAATCCCGGTGCCGTGGTTCCTCATCACGCATCCGAAAGGCAATATCGTGATCGATGGCGGCAATGCCGCCGAGGTCGCCGAGGACATGCGGGCGCATTGGGGCGCGGTCTGCGATGTCTACCTCCCGGTGATGACGCGCGAGGAAGCCTGCCTGCCGCAGTTGCAGAAGCTCGGCATCGATCCGGCCAGCGTGCGCTACGTGCTGCAATCGCATCTGCATCTCGACCATACCGGGGCGATCGGCCGGTTTCCGAACGCGACCCATCTCGTGCAGCGGGCGGAATACGAATATGCCTACACGCCGGACTGGTTCGCCGCCGGCGGCTATATCCGCAAGGATTTCGACAGGCCGGGCCTGAAATGGCAGTTCCTCAACGGCGCCGCCGATGATTTCTACGATCTCTACGGCGATGGAGTGATCCGCACCGTCTTCACCCCGGCCACGCGCCCGGGCATCAATCGTTCCTCGTCACGCTGCCGAAGGCGGGCCCGATGCTGCTGACGGTGGATGCCGCCTATACGACCGATCACTGGGATGAGAAGGCGCTGCCGGGCTTCCTTGCCAGCACGGTGGATACCGTGCGCTCGGTGCAGAAGCTGCGCACGCTCGCCGAGAAGACCGGTGCGACGGTGGTGACTGGCCATGATCCGATCGCCTGGCCGAGCTTCAAACACGCGCCTGGCTATTACGACTGAGCCTCGCCCTTCGCGGCAAAGACGAACCCGCCCGGAGACGATCCGGGCGGGTTTTTTGTCGGTCGGAGATGACGCGCGATCAGAACTGCACGCCGCGGGTCAGCGCGCCGTCGACCACGAGATTGGTGCGGTGACGAAGCTTGCCGCCGGGCTGGCGAGGAACACCACGCCGCGCGCCACCTCGTCAGGCCGGCCCATCCGCCCGGTCGGGTTGAGGGCGAGCGCTTCCTTGTACAGCGCCGGATTGCCGTGCTCGATCTTTTCCCACACCCCGCCGGGGAAATAGGTATTGCCCGGCGAGAGCGCGTTGACGCGGATGCCCTTGCCGGCGAGCTGGAACGACAGACCCTTGGCGTAATGGATCAGCGCCGCCTTGAACACGCCATAAGGGCCGGCGGCGAAATCCACCTCGCGGCCCGAGACCGAGGAGATCACCACGATCGAGGCGGCATCGGATTTTTCGAGGAACGGCATCGCCGCGTTCACCGCGGTCACCGTG
>NZ_CAJQZK010000066.1:0-115508 GCF_907164655.1 Acidocella sp. C78 | reverse complement strand
GCGGCACGCCGCTGGTCGAACTCTACATCCTCTACCGCAAGGCCGAGGAAATCGCCCGCAGCCACGGGCTGACGGTCGCGCGCTCGCTGGTCGGCCCCTACATGACCAGCCTCGAGATGGCCGGCACCTCGATCACCCTGCTGCGCCTGACCGACGACATGATCCGTCATTGGGATGCGCCGGTCGTCACCCGGCGCTGCGCTGGGGCGCCTGAGGCGGGCAGGGGGGATTGCGCATGGCCGACCAGCTCGACGTTCCGCTCCTCACCGCCTGGCTCGGCCGCGCCGCCGCCGCGATCGAGGCGCAGCAGGGCCACCTCTCCGATCTCGATGCCGCGATCGGCGATGGCGATCACGGCGCCAACCTCGCCCGCGGTTTCAAGGCGGTGATGGCGAAGCTCGGCACGCCCGCCGATCCGGCGGCGCTGTTCCGCACCGTTGGCATGACGCTGATCGGCACCGTCGGCGGCGCCTCCGGCCCGCTCTACGGCACGCTCTTCGTCGAGATGGCCAAGGCCGCCGCCGGCCGCGCCACGCTCGACGCCGCCGGCTGGCACGGCGTGCTTGCCGCCGGCGTCGCCGGGGTGGTCGCCCGCGGCAAGGCGGCTCCCGGCGACAAGACGATGATCGACGCGCTCACCCCCGCCGTCGCCGCCCTCGAAGGGGCGGCCAGCCTGCCCGAGGCGCTCGCCCGCGCGGCCACGGCCGCGCGCGCAGGTGCCGAGGCCACCGCCCCGCTGGTCGCCCGCAAGGGCCGCGCCTCCTATCTCGGCGAACGCGCGATCGGCCATGTCGATCCGGGGGCGACCTCGTCGGCGATGCTGCTCGCCGCCCTCGCCGAAGCCGCCGGCTGAGCGGCCCCGGCGCGCGGCGTCATGGCGACCGGCCTTCTGCTCGTCTCCCACAGCGCGGCGCTGGCCCGCGCCACCGCCGAACTCGTCCGGCAGATGACCGGCGACCGCCTCGCCCTCGCCATCGCCGCCGGCGCCGGGCCGGACCATGCCGAACTCGGCACCGACCCGCTCGCCATCCTCGCCGCCTGCGAGGAGCTGGCCGGCTGCGAGGGCATCGTCGTGCTGATGGATCTCGGCAGCGCCGTGCTCAGCGCCGAAATGGCGCGCGACCTCGCGGACGATGCTCTGCGCGCCCGGCTTCACCTCGCCCCGGCGCCGTTCGTCGAGGGGGCTCTGGCCGCAGGCGTTGCGGCGGCGGCGGGGCAGGCCGCCGACCGCGTCGCTGCCGAGGCGCTGGCCGGGCTCGCGCCGAAACAGGATGCGCTCGGCACCAAGAACAAGCCGCGCCGCCACCGCCGGCCGCCACGATCACCCGCACGGTCACGCTGGCCGATCCGAACGGCCTGCATCTCCGCCCGCCGCGCGCTGTGTCGAGGCCGCCACCCGGTTCGATGCCACGCTGCACCTCCGCCACAATGGGCGCATCGCGCCGCTCGACAGCCCGACCGCGCTGATGGCGCTCGGCGCGAAGGGCGGGGCTGCGGTGACGATCGAGGCGTCCGGTCCCGAGGCCGAGCCCGCCGCCGCCGCCCTCGCCGCCATCCTCGCCGAGCGCCCGGCGGAGTCTCACACCGAACCGGGTGCAATTGCGGCACCTGGCGGAGTCGTGCCGATGTCCCCTGGCCGCGCCGCCGGCCCGGTCGTCGCCGTCATCCGCGCCCGCCCGCCGGTGCCCGAAACCACGGTGGCGGACCGCGCGGCGGCGCTCACCCGGCTCGATGAAGCGCTGGCCGCCGCCCGCGCCGCGCTTTTCGGCAACCCGATCCTCGCCGCCCAGGCCGCCCTGCTCGCCGATCCGGCGCTGATCGGCCCCGCCCGCGCCGCGATCGAGGCGGATGGCCGTCACGAGGCCGCCGCCTGGCGCGACGCCATCGCCGCCGCCGCCGCCAGCCACGAGGCGCTGGATGACCCTTATCTCCGCGCCCGCGCGCGCGATCTGCGCGAGGCCGGCGATGCCGTGCTCCGCGAACTGCTCGGCGGTGGCGGTCTCGGCCTGCCTTCCGCGCCCGCGATCATCGCGGTGGACGACCTCACCGCCGCCGAGGCCGCGAGCCTGCCGCCCACCATCCTCGGCGTGCTGGACCGGCGCGGCGGCCCCACCAGCCACGCCGCGATCCTGCTCCGCGCCGCCGGCATTCCCGCCCTGGGTGGCGTCGCGCTCGATCCGCTCCCGGCCCGCGTCGCCTTCGATGGCGCGACCGGCGAACTTGTCACCGACTCCGACGCCGCGACCGAAACCCGCTTCCGCGCCGCCGACCTGCTCGCGCCGGGCCCCGCCTCCGTCATCCTGCCGGGTGGCGAGGCGCTCGAATTCTGGGCGAATGTCGCCGGCCCCGCCGATGCCGCGGCCGCCGCCCGTGCCGGCGCCTTCGGCATCGGCCTCGCCCGCACCGAAATGCTCTTCCTCGGCCGTGCCGACATGCCCGGCGAGGATGAGCAGGAAGCCCGCGTCGCCGCGATGATCGCGCCGTTTCGGGGCCGCCCGGTCGTCGTCCGCCTGCTCGATGCCGGGGCCGACAAGCCGGTGCCCTTCCTCGCCCTGGCGGCGGAGGAAAACCCCGCGCTCGGGGTGCGCGGCGTACGCGCGCTACTCCGCCGGCCGGATTTCTGCGCCGCCCATCTGCGCGCCCTGCTGCGCGCCGGCGCCGGGCACGACCTGCGGGTCATGGTCCCCATGGTCACCTTCGCCGCCGAGTTGCGCGCTATACGCGACCTGCTCACGGCCGCCGCGGCCGATGTGGGCTGCAAGCCGCCGCCGCTCGGCGCGATGATCGAGGTGCCCGCCGCCGCCCTCACCGTGCCGGAGTTGCTGGCGGTGAGCGATTTCTTCTCGATCGGCACCAACGATCTCACGCAATACGCCCTCGCCGCGGATCGCGGCCACAAGGATCTCCCCGGCTTTGCCGATGCCGGCCACCCGGCGGTCATCGGCCTCTGCGCCCAGGTCTGCCGCGATGCCGGCACGGCTCCGGTCTCGGTCTGCGGCGAAGCCGCTGGCGATCCGGCGACCGCCCGCCTCCTGGTCGCGGCCGGCATCCGCAAGCTCTCGATGGGCGCCGCCCGGCTGGGCACCCTCCGCGCGGCGTTTTTAGCCAGCGCATCCTGACACCCGCACACCCGGACCACGGCGCCGCCACTCGGCCCGCCTCTCACCCCGTTTTTTAGAGCATCACCCGATCAGATGGAGTCATCTGATCGGGTGATGCTCTATTTATCAATATTATAGAGCACTACATCCGATCCGGATGGATCGGAGAGTGCTCTAGTGTCCCGAATCTGAAATCCATCGGATTTCAGATTCAAAGTGGACACTGGAAAAAACAATAGTTTAGTGGCCTGCTTGTCCCTGAAATTCACCCACGAATTTCAGGGGCAGGACACTAGGTTCTGTACCTATTGCCATGACTACGGAGCGTCTGATTCAAGTCTGTTTGGAGGACTTGGAACATGGCGGAACTTTTCTGGCTGAACGACACGCAATGGGCTGCGATCGAACCATTGCTGCCGAAGCTTGGCGGCAAGCCTCGGGTTGATGACCGCCGGGTGCTGAGCGGCATCCTGCATCGCTTTCGCGAGGGCTTGCGATGGCGAGCGCTTCCTGAGGCCTATGGCCACGAACCACGGTGTTCAACCGGTTCAACCGCTGGAGCCAGCGTGGCCTCTGGCAGGAGATCTTTGCGGCCCTGGTCGCCTGCGCGTATCCGCCGCGCATCGCCATGGTGGACAGCACCTCGGTTCGGGCACATCGCGCGGCCGCGGGCGGTAAAGGGGGGCGCAAAGCCAGGCTATCGGCCGGTCGAGGGGTGGACGGACGACCAAGATCCACGCCGTCGCGGATGAGCAGGGACGCATCGCCGCACTCCTCCTGACGCCGGGACAGGCCTCCGACATCAGCGGCGCCAGGGCGCTTCTGCCCACAATACCGCCACCAGAAGAGCTGATCGCCGACAAAGCCTACGACGCCGATGACCTGCGCGCCTTCCTCACCCGCCAAGGCACCAGGCCCGTGATCTCGCCCATGCCCAACCGCCGCGCCATTCCGCCCTTCGACCCCGTCGCCTACAGAAAGCGCAATCTCATCGAACGCGCCTTCTGCAGGCTCAAGGACTGGCGCGCCATCGCCACACGCTACGACAAAACCGCACGAAATTTCCTCGCAGGTATCTGCCTCGTCCTCGCCGTCACATCTTGGATCAGTTGAGTCCAGAACCTAGGGCGAGGGGACGGGATGTGGTCAGGCCGTCAGCCTGGTCTCCTCCGCCCGCTGCATCACCGGATAGCGCAGACCGGCTTTCAGCGGCGTCACGGTCAGAACGCGGCTCTTGAGCAGGCTCGCCGGCACCACCGCCGCGCCATCGGTCCAGCGGCCATCGGCTTCCACGCCGTGCCACCCTTCGGCCAGTGCCGGGTGATCGAGCGCCACCGGTTCGTCGCCCGCCATCAAGGCGCCGATCTTGACGCCGAGCCGGCGGCGGTCGCGCGGATCGGGCGTCACCTCGGCGGGAACCGCGCTGCGCGACGTGATGATCGCCGCGCCATCGGCGCGGTACTCGACCCGAAGCTGCGCGTCTTCCGTCGTCTCGAGTCCTGCGCGCCTGAGGATCTGCATCCGGACCTGCTCAACGAACGCGCCATGCTCGGCGAAGGGGGCGCAGCTTGCCGCCTCGCGCAGCGGCTGCGCGAACTCTGGATGCAGGGCGATGGCGGCACCGCCATTTTCGAAGGCCTGGCGGTTGCCGGTATCGAGGTAGCTTTCCGCCGGCATGTTCTCGGCCAGCAGGATCGCGTGCGCCGGTAGTTCGACATGGTAATAGGTGACGCTGCGCCGCTCGACCTGCCGGATCGTCGTGCCGTTGACGAGCGCTTTCGCCGGGATGAGCGCGCCGTTGAAATAGAACGCATGATCCGGCGAAACGACGAGGTCGCGCGCCGGCACGTTATCCGCAATCGCATGGGCGCCGATCAGCACCGGCTGCACCGCGTCAGGCCTTGCATGGCGACCCGGTTCGATCGTGCGATGCCCGACCCACACCACGGGCGCCGTCCCGCCGCCATGCAGGAGGACGGCGTCGCCCTTCGCCAGTTCCTCCACCGGGACGTCACCGCGCGTCGTCGCAATCCGGGTGCCCGCGGCGAAACAGGCATTCGAACCAAGCGACGACAAAGACGGCGTCACGCCATCGAACGTAATTTCGCCAGTGCCCTGACCTTGTATGTCATAGAATACACCGTCCTACGAATAGAGATTTACGTAAACCTTTCTCCCACCGCGGGAAGTTGTGAATTCCAGTCCGTGCGTATCGAGTCCCTGCGTATTGCCATCATGTCCGTTGTAGCTGGCGCCGGACGTCGTGCCCGGGAAAATCGTGTTGTCGAAAAATACGCTGCGGCCCTACTGAACTTGCCCGCTGTTTCCGACCATCCCGGTGATTGTGCTGCCTTCCCAGGTTCCGCTGATCGACAACACGGGATACCCCTGGCCGCTAACGACACCGATGTTCAGGGGGTTGGTGATGGTGGCGATCGTTGTCGAGATCGTCACGTTGACCGTGTCTGTGTATGAACCGTCGGCAAAGGTATATGTAAAAATTTCCTGTCCGGACATGACGAAATGCCTCAAAAAAGATATTATATCTAAAGATGCATACAGTAAATCACCCAAGTTAACCTTTTCGTATCCATGGAATGTTGCCGGTGCAAACTTTTTATTGGTGCAGGCTCATTCACTCGGGTAACGCAGTCCCCCGGACCGTGCGATGCGTCGGGCCAGCCCGGCCCTGCCCATCGTCGTTAGAGTATCTTTATCCGATGAAATGTTTCCACATGACCGGACAAGGATGCTCTGACGGTCATTGGACTGGAGCACTGTATCCGATCCGGACGGATCGGAATCCGCTCAGTCCCCCGCCTGCGTCGCGAGCCGCCGCGCCGGCGCCGCGCGGCCGGGCTGGCGATGCCGATAGGCGATCGCCTCCGCGATATGCTCCCGCCGCACCACATCGATGCCCGCCAGGTCGGCGATGGTTCGGGCCATCCGCAGGATGCGCGTCAGCCCCCGCGCCGAGAGATGCAGCCGGTCCGCCGCCTGCTCCGCCAGCGCCCGCGCCCCGGCATCGAGCGCGATCGCGTCGCTGGCGATTTCGGCGTTCGTCACGCTCTCGCCCTGCCGTTCGCGCTGGATCATCCGGCATGCGGCCACCCGCGCGGCCACGGTCTCGCTCCGCTCGCCCGGCGGTGCCCGCATCAGTTCCGCCGGACTCGCCGGCGCGATCTCCACCACGAGATCGATGCGGTCGAGCAGCGGTCCGCTGATCCGCCCCTGATAGTCCTCCCCGCAGCGCGGCGCGCGGCCACAGGCGCGGGCGGCATCGAACAGGTGGCCGCAGCGGCAGGGATTCATCGCCGCAACCAGCTGGAACCGCGCCGGATAGGTGACATGCGCCGCCGCCCGCGCCACCGTGGTCCGCCCGGTCTCCAGCGGCTGGCGCAGCGCCTCGAGCGCCGCGCGCGGGAATTCCGGAAACTCGTCGAGGAACAGCACACCCCGATGCGCCAGCGAAATCTCGCCAGGCCGCGCCCGGTTGCCGCCGCCGGCGATCGCCGCCATGCTCGCCGAGTGGTGCGGTTCGCGGAAGGGTGGCCGCGTCACCAGCCGCCCTTCGTTCAGCAGCCCGGCAACGGAGTGAACCATGCTGACCTCCAGCGCCTCGCGCGGTGTCAGATCGGGGAGCAGACCCGGCAATCGCGCGGCCAGCATCGATTTCCCGCCTCCCGGCGGGCCGATCATCAGCAGGTTGTGCTGTCCCGCGGCGGCGATTTCGAGAGCGCGCCGCGCGCCCTCCATTCCCCGCACGTCGGCGAGGTCCGGCTGGCTGGACGGAGGCTGCAACCGCCCCCGTGCTGGCGGTTCAAGCAACGCGTCGCCGCGGAAATGGTTGATCAGCCCGAGCAGGTCGGCCGGCGCCAGCACGCCGATCTCGCCGGCCCAGCCCGCTTCCGGCCCCTGCGCCGCCGGGCAGATCAGGCCGAGATCGCGCGCCCCCGCGGCAATCGCCGCCGGCAGCACGCCGGCTACCGGCGCGAGCCGCCCGTCGAGCGACAGCTCGCCGATCGCGGCGAAGCCTGCCATCTCCTCCGCGGGCAGCACGTCCATCGCGGTCAGCACGCCGAGCGCGATCGGCAGGTCGAAATGGCTGCCCTCCTTCTGCAGGTCGGCCGGGGCGAGGTTCACGAGGATGCGCTTCGCCGGCAGGGCGAGGCCCATCGCGGTCAGCGCCGCGCGCACTCGCTCCCGCGATTCCGCCACCGCCTTGTCCGCCAGCCCGACGATGAGGAACACCGGCAGCCCGGCGGCGATCTGCACCTGCACCTCGACCGGCTGCGCCTCGATCCCGGCGAAGGCGAAGCTCTGGATGCGGGCGATGCTCACACAGCCGCCCCGGCAAGAAAACCCTCGCGCCGGAGGCTCAGCCAGCCGGCCTTGCCGATGATGACGTGGTCGTGCAGCGTCACGTCGAGCAGGGCGACGGCGCGTTGGATTTCCCGGGTCATCTCGATGTCGTCGCGCGAGGGGGATGGATCGCCGCTCGGATGGTTGTGGACGAGAATCAGCGCCGTTGCGCCCGTCTCGACCGTTCGCCGCACCACCTCGCGGACATAGACGGGCGTGTGGTTCACCGTGCCGCGCGAAGCGACCTCGTCGGCCACCAGCCGGTTGCGGTTGTCGAGATAGAGCACGCGGAACTGCTCGACCGTCTCGCGCGCCATGGCCATGGTGAGATAGTCGATCAAACGCTCCCAGTTGTTGAGCAGCGGTGCGCTGGCAAGCTCCGTCCGCGCCAGGCGGATGGCCGAAGCCTGCACCAGCTTGATCGCGGCGACGCTGTGCTGCCCGAGGCCCGGCGTTGCGAACAGCGCCTCCGGCGCGGCGGCGAGCACGCCGGCATAGGAGCCGAACCGGTTGATCAGCGCCTTGGCCAGCGGCTTGGTATCGCCTTTCTTGAAGGCAAGGAAAAGCAGCATTTCCAGCAGCTCGTAATCGGCCAGCGACTCGGCGCCGCGGCCGAGCAGCTTCTCGCGCATCCGGCCGCGATGGCCCTGCGGTCCGGTGCTGGAAAACGGGAGTTCTGCCGCCGGCGCCGGATCGAACGTGTCGCGCTCCGCCATCCCGCGTGGCCGCGGGGCGGCTTCAGGAAAAGGCCCGGCATCGTGCCGGCGGATCGCGCGGAACAGTCTTTCCAGCAAGTGGCGCGAAACCTTCCTCAAAAATACACGCGAAGGTTGAATATTACCGATCAACCGGGCGGCTTGTCCAGTCTTTCGCGGTACCCGATTTCATCCCGCCGCGCGGGCATGGCTTGCGCCGCTGCCGGCGGCGCAGATAGAAGAGCGCCACGGCCGCCACTCGCGGCCGCCACCAGCCCCGGAGACGTCCATGAGCCGCATCATTCGCACCGAAGCGAACGAAATCCTTTCCAAAGCCGTCGAGTATCATGGCTTCGTCTACACCCAGGGTGTGGTCGCGTCTGACCCCTCCGGCGACATCACGGCGCAGACCCGTGACGTTCTGGCCCAGATCGATGCGCTGCTGGAACAGCACGGCACCGACAACACGCGGCTGTTGCAGGCTCAGATTTGGCTGAAATCGATTGACGACCGCGCAGCGATGAACGCGGTTTGGTCGGCCTGGCTGCCGGAGGGCGGCGCGCCGGTCCGCGCCTGCGTCGAGGCTCGCCTTGCCGACCCGCGCCTGCTGGTCGAAATCATGGTGGTCGCCTGCCGCTGAGGCTTCTGCCCTCAAATTACCGAAAGTTGCGATTCCCGCCGGGTGAGTGCGAGATTTTCACCCGGCGTTAGCAATTTCGCGGTAAATTGATGTTTGTGACACGGGCGAAACATTAAATTCTCATCGTGTGTGACATTTTTGCTTGCCTGAAGGGTTGCATTTACCGCAGTCCCCCGTAACAGAAATGCAAGGTATGCGTGGCTTGAATTGACCGTCCGAGCGAGTCGTAGCGGCAATGCGCCTGTGACGACGATTTGGAATCATCTCGCAGATGCCTGTTTGGATTGTGGTTTTTTTGTGTTCGATTGCGTCACGGGGGTCGGGAAGGTGAACGGGGCATGAGAACGTGCGTGACAAACTTGAATGGAGTGTTGCGCATTGTCGGCGGCGTTTCGTCCGTCATGCTGTTCGCGCAGATCGCTCATGCCAAGGCGACCCGTGTTATTGACATTCCTGTAACAAAACATTCGACCGCTCCTGTCCGCAAGGTCGCAGCGCGTCGTCTCCCCACAAATCATGTCAGCGCGTCGGCCGAACATCCGGTCGAAATCCATCACGTCGTCGATCGCGTCACTTCGCCTCATCCCGCCGCCGTCCGCGCAGCGCAAATCCATCACACCGTCGTCCATCACACCGTCGTCCATCACACCGTTGCTCACGCCGCGCCGGTGCATCGCGCGGTCGTCCACGCGGCCATCCGCCATGTCGTCGAGCCGCGTCGGGTGGACGCGCATCCTGCCATTGTCCGCCGCGTCGTCGACCGCCATCCGGCGGAAGTGCATCATGCTGAAGTGCATCATGCCGTTGTGCGCCACGTTGTCGTCCACCGCCCGGTGGTTGCACATCCCGCTTCCATCCGCCACGTCGTGGAACGTCGTCCGGTCGAACCGCATCATGCTCCGGTTCGCCATGTCGTTGTCCGCCGCGCGGTTGAGCATCGCCCGGTGGTTCACCATGTCGTGCTGCACGAGGCCCGGCGCGATCACGTCCGCTATCCGCACCGCCTCGCCAGCAGCCATGGATATCGCTGGTGCGTGCCCTATGCCCGCGATGTTTCTCATATCGACATCAAGGGCGATGCGTTCCTCTGGTGGGCCGAGGCCGCCGGCCGCTATGCCCGCGGCCACCGGCCCGAACCGCGTGCGGTGCTCAACTTCCGCCCGACCGGCCGCATGCCGCTTGGTCATGTCGCCGTCGTCGCGAAGGTGATCAACAGCCGGGAGGTTCTGGTCAATCAGGCCAATTGGATCCCCGATACCGTCTCGCATGACGTACCGGTGATCGATGTGTCGCCGCACAATAACTGGACCGAAGTGAGGGTTGCGCTTGGCAATGGCCGTTTCGGCATGACCTACCCGACCTACGGCTTCATTTATGACCAGGCGCCGAGCAACATCGTCTACGCCAGCAATGGCGGCACCGAGGTTGCGGAAGCGCCGGTTGCCCACAAGATCCGCCTGACCGCGCCGAACCGCAAGCTGCGCTGATCGCGCCAGCCTCAGCCCGGCAAGTGTCGGGCCAGGGCGAGGAACTCCTCCGGCGTCAGCGTTTCCGCCCGGCGGGACGGGTCGATGCCGGCCGCTTCGGCCAGCGCCGCACCGCCGAGCGCCTTCAGCGAACCCCGCAGCATTTTCCGCCGCTGGCCGAACGCTGCCGCCGTGACCCTCTCCACCCTGGCCAGCAGCGCGGCCGGCAACTGTTCCTCGCGCGGCACCAGCCTGACGACGGCCGACTCCACCTTGGGCGGCGGTGAGAAAGCGCCCGGCGGCAGCGTCAGCACGATGGCGCCGCGAACCGTCAGCGCCGCCAGTACCGCGAGCCGCCCATAAGCCGCGCTGCCGGGGGCGCGACGATCCGCTCCGCGACCTCGCGCTGGAACATCAGCGTCATCGAGCGGAATTCCGCCGCCTGGTGCAGCCAGCGGAGCAGCATCGCCGTGCCGGCATTATAGGGCAGGTTGGCGACGATCGCCCGCGGTCCGGGCACCAGTGCGGCGAGGTCGATATCGAGCGCATCCCCTTCGATGATCCGCAGCCGTCCCGCATGCGTCGCCGCAAGTTCGGTCACCGCGGCCACCGCGCGCGGATCAAGCTCGATCGCCGTCACACTAGCCGCGTCGCTGGCCAGCAGTGCCCGCGTCAGCCCGCCCGGGCCAGGACCGACCTCGATCGCGTTGGCCCCCTCAAGCGGCCCGGCGAGGCGCACGATCCGCGCCAGCAGGTCGGGGTCGAGCAGGAAATGCTGGCCGAGCGACCGCTTCGCCGAAAGCCCGTGCCGCGCGATCACCTCGCGCAGCGGCGGCATCTCGCTCATGACGCGCTGTGGAAGGTCCGGATCACGGCGTTGCGATGCAGCGTATCCATCAGCCGCTGTGATTCCAGCGAGACCCGCCGGTTGATCAGCATCTCCGCGATCGTCTTGCTGTCCGGCAGGCCGATCTTCACTGTCTGCCGCTTGCAGACCATGACGATGGCGATCCCCTTGCTGGAGACCAGCGGCTGGCTGGCCTGGCCCAGCGGCAGGGTGGAGAGAAGCTGGCGGAATGCCGCCGGGCGAACCGTCGCGAGATCCACCGGACCGGGGTTCGATTTCTGCACGTTTCCCGCCGCCGCGTTCGCCGCCTCGACATCGGCGCAGCTATGCAGCGAACCGCGCACCGCATTTGCGTGCTGCAACACGCCGAGCTGCTGCGCGTTCGGCTGGCCACCGGCGAAGGGGGTGGCGAAGGGCAGGAATGCTTCGCGGATCGAAAGTTCGGTCTTGTCGCCCTCGCCGAATTTGCGGATTCCGAGCTGGTTGACGATTTCGAAGCCGCCCGCCACCCGCACCGGATCGCTGATTGCCCCCACCGGCATCTGCTCGACGATGCGCCGCACTGCCGGATCGAGCAAATCGGGCTCCACCCAGCCGCGGTCGCCGCCGGTCAGTGCGCTCTGCCCCTGGCTGAACTGGGCCGCGACCACCGGGAACGCCGCCCCGCCGCGCAGCTGGCGGATCACCACATCGGCGAAGCGCCGCGCCCCTGCCGTGTCCTGCGGGTTTTCCACCGGGATGAAGATTTCCGCGATATGATATTGCGTTGTGCCGATCTGCTTCTTCATCGCCGCCGCTTCCGCCGCGATGTCTTCCGGTGTGGGCCGCAGGTCGGCGCCGAGCTTCTTGCGCAGCACATCGGTCCAGCCGATCTGGGTGCGGAACTGGTTCACCAGCGTCGAGAGCGGCACGCCGGCGGCGGCCAGTTTCTTCTGCAGGGTGCCGGGCGGCAGATGGTTCGCCGTGTTCACCCGTTGCAGCGCGGTGGCGATCTTGTCTTCAGGCACCACCACCTTGTTCTGCTCGATGGCCTGCAATTGCAGGGCCTGGTCGATCAGCTCGCGGGTAATCTGCGGGCGGAGCCGCCGCAGCGTGTCCGATGCGGTGGGCAGGCCGGCGGAGAGGGCGAAGAGCCGTGTGCGCGCGGCGACATCGGCATTGGTGATCACGGTGCCATTCACCACGGCGGCGATGCTCGCAGTTTGCGCGCGCGCCGGCGCGCCGGGTCCGAGCAGGCCTGCGGCAAGGCCGATCAGGGCCGCGTAAGAGACGAACGATTTCATAGGGCGCTGAATCCGATATTCCCGAGTGTCTTGAGCGTGACGGTGATCAGCAGCGTCGTCGTGCCGTGATCATAGTTGTAGGAGGTGAAGTTGCGGTAGAAATTGAAGCTGACCGCGGTGCACTCGTTCTGCCAGACCGCGCCGATCGAGGCGTTGTCGAACCGGCCAGTGGCGAGGTTGCGCTGAACCCCGGCCGAGATCGACCAGTGCGGCACCAGCGTGGTTGAAACGCCGAGCGTCACTTCTCGCTGCGCCACGAAATACTGTGCCGGCGGCGTGGCGGACTGGGTGAACAGATAATAGGGGTTGGTCGTACTGTAGAAATACCCTGCCGAGGCGCGCAGGCTCGGCGGCCCGAAGGTCGCGTAGCTGTCGATCATCTGGGTGGAGAGGTCGCGGTGCGACAACCGGGTGCGGTAGGTCAGGCTGAGCCAGCGCGCCGGCGCGATCGTCGCGCGCCCCACCACGTCCGAATAGTGCCCGCCAAGCCCGCTCTCCGCCGGGTAAAGCTTCGAGGTTTCGAACGCGTAGGACTGGCCGATCATCCCCTCCGCCGAAGCGCCGCCCGGCAGAATCCAGTTTCCCTGCAGCGCATAGTCGACCCGCGTGCCGCCGGCGAAACGGTCGATGCCGCCGAAGCGCTGCAGGCTGAACAGGTTCGCGTCGGTAAACTGGAAGTCCAGACTGTCCTCGTTCGGAATCGTCGTCGTCTGCCCCAGCCCATAGACCGGCGCCGTCACCAGTTGCACCCGGGGTTCGATGATCTGCGTGCCCCAGCGCCCGGCGTCGCGCTCCAGCGGCCAGGCGAACGACACCGCGCCGATCGGGATCGCCCGCGCGGTCTGCGACGTGGTGAGCGGCGAGTAGTTCGGCTGCAGGTTCAGCTTGTCCGCCGAATACCCGGCGGCGATCAGCCGCAGCCGCGCGTCCACCAGCAGCCCGTCCGGCCCTTGCCGCGGCAGGTCGTAATTCGCGATCATCGCGACGCGCCGCGTCTGCGTGCCGACCTGGCGGAGAATGTTGAAGGCGTTGGCGGTGAGCGAGAACCGCCCGCCCCAGCTGTCGGCCTGCCCGTCATAGCTGTAGCGGGCATAGGGCAGCACGATCGGCAGCCGGTTCTGGCTGATCGAGGCGACCAGGCCCTGATAGGTCTCCGCCTCGATTCGCGCGTACGATCCGCGGCCGAATCCCTCCAGCCAGGCGTTCGACGCGAGGTAGGCGAGGTTGGGCAGATACCGGAAATCGTTGAGATACTGCGCGCTCGACGTACGGTTATAGCTGAAACCGGCTCGCCAGGAGCGGTTGAGGTCGAACGTGCCGTTGGCGAAGATCGAGTCGGAAATCCCACCGCGGTCGGCATAGCGGTCGTGCCCGCCGGAGACATTGATGCTGAGCTTGCCGTCGTTGAAGGCCCGGCGATATTTCAGGTCGAGCACCGGCCCCGCCTTGGTCGCGACGATCGGCACGATCGTCAGGTCCTGGCTCTTGCCGATGTCCCAGAAATACGGTGTGGCGATGAAACTGCCGACATGGGTCGAGCCGCCGAAGCTCGGGATCAGCAGCCCGCTCTGCCGCTTCACCGAAGGGTCGGGCTGGGAGAGATAGGGCAGCCAGAACACCGGCACGCCATAGATCTGGATCTGCGCGTCGTGATACTCGATCACCTTGTGCTGCAGGTCTTCCACCGCCTGGCGGGCGCGGATCTGCCACAGCGGCGGCGCGGTCGGATCGCTCTTGCACAGATTGCAGGTGGAATAGACGGGCTTCGAGAGTTCCTCGATCACCCCGCCATAGCGCCGCGCGCCGTTTGCCACCATGCGGCCGTTCTGCGCCAGGATCGACGCCACATCGTGCAGCACGGCGTTCTTCATGCCTTGCGACAAAGCGGCGTGGCGCGCGAACACCACCGCGCCGTCCGGCTCGATCATCACCACATGGCCGGACGCCACCGCCGTGTCGTGCCGACGGTCGATCTCGATGCGGTCCGCCTGCAGCACGTGGCCATCCTGCCACGCCTCGACATGGCCGGCGGCGACCACGATGCCGGTGCCGTGGTCATAGGAAACCCGGTCGGCCAGAAAGGTGACGGGGGCCGATTTGGAAACCGGCGTCTGCGGCCCGGCGACCAGCGCGCCCATCTGCGCGCGCGCGGCCGTGGCCGCCAGCATCGTGCCGGCAATCCCGATCCCGATGCGTCGGCGCAATCGCGCGCGGCGGCGTTGCTGGGCCTGGTTCATGGTTCAGCCATCCTCCAGATGGAGCAACAAGGCAAGCGCCAGCATCAGCCCGGCGGCGGCCGGCGCCCATGCCGCAAGGCCGACCGGCAGCGCCCCTGATTTGCCGAGCTGGGCCGCCACCTCCGAGAGCATGAACAGCAGGAACCCGCAGCCCACGCCCGCCCCGATCATCTGGATCGCCCCGCCCCGCCGCGATGGTCGCATCGAGAATCCGGCCGCCACGAGCACCATCGTCGCGCAGAGCAGCGGCAGCGCCAGCAGCTGCTGGAACGCGAGTTCATGCGGCGTCGCCGGAAAGCCGGAGCGCCGCAGCAGCCGGATGAAGCCCGGCAGCGCCCAGAACGAGAGAGCGCTCGGGCTGGCGAAGCTCTCCTGCACCCGGCTGGCCGTCAGCGTCGTCGGAATCCGAAGGGCCGGCACCGATCGTGGCGCGCGTTCCGGGGTCAGAATCCGGGCCGCCTCGAACTGCCAGTAGCCGGGCTCGAGCCGCCCGCCCGCCGCCTCGATCCGCTGACGCAGCGTCGTCTGCGCCGAGATCTGCAGCACCGTGACATGGCCGGTGACCAGTACCTTGCCGTGCAGATGCACGCCGCTCGCATGCAGGATCGCGATACCCCCCTTGCCTGCGGCCGGATCGGCCTGGCGCAGCCACAATTGCCCGCCCTGCAGCGAGAGCGGCCCGCCGCCGATCCCGAGATATGATGAATAAAGCGCCTCGGCGCGGGCAAACATCACCGCCGAAATCGGGCTGACCGCCGTGGTGCCGAGCGCGCCGATCAGCGCCGCGGCGGCCACCGGCAGGGCAAGGAACTGCCAGGCCGAGGTGCCGGTCGCCCGCGCGACAACCAGCTCCGAGCTGCGCGTCAGCCGCCAGAAGGCGAAAATTCCGCCGAGCAGCACGGCGAAGGGCAGGATTTTCATGCCGAGCCAGGGCACCCGCAGCACCTCCAGCGCCAGCATCCGCCAGAACGTCGCCTGCGGCTTGTCGGCCGACTGGCGCAGCAGGTCGAGAAAATCGAACAGCGCGCCTACCGCCGTCAGCCCCGCCTGCATCGCGATCACGGCAGCGACGAAGCGCCGGCCGATATAGAGCGAGAGCGTGAGCGGCGGCAGCCAGTTCCGCAGGCGGATCATGCGGCCACCTCGCGCAGCCGCCGCAAGCCCCGCAGCAGCAGCCCGAGCCCGGCCAGCGCCGGCCCAGCGTGACGACGAAAATCAGCGGGATCAGCGCATTCTGCCGCGCCGCGAGCGTTTCGACGCCGAGTTCGACCGCGACCAGCCCCATCACCCCGAACACCGCCGCCACCAGCGCCGCCACCCCGCCCTGCCGGCGGAACGGGCTGCGCAGCACCGCCAGCAGCGCCAGCACCGCGTAGGACAGCACGGCGAAGGGGGCGGCGATCCGCCGCCAGGCTTCTTCCCGCCAGCGCCGCCGCACCTCCGGGGCGATCCGCGCCGCCTCCGGATGGAACAGCTGCGCCATCGTCGCTTCCGAGGTCTTCGGCGCCAGATGCTCGGTGCCGCCGCGCGGCTTGGCGAGGCTGATCAGGTTGCGGTGGAAGCTGAGGATGTTGAGCTGCCCGGTCTTGGGGTCGAGCTGCTCGCGCGAGCCGTCGCGCAGCAGCACCGCCGGGCCGTCCGCGCTTTCGATCAGCCGGCCGCTGCGGGCGAGGATCGTCGCCGGCTCCCCCTTCTGCCGCGCGTCCTGGATGATGATGCCATGCAGTACCTGGTCGGGGTCGCGCCGCTGCACATAAACCGTGACATGTCCCGGAACCGCGGTGAACACGCCGGGTTCCAGCAGGAAGGCGGCGACCTGGTTGCGGATCACCGATTCGAAGCCGGTGAACTGCGCGAGGGTCGAGGGCACCAGCCACAAATTGAGCGCCCAGCAGGCGAGCATGGTCAGCGTTGCCAGCGCCAGCGCCGGCCGCGCGATCGCGGCGTCCGACATGCCGCTCGCGCGCATCACCGTCAGCTCGCGGTCGGCGGCGAGCCGCGCATAGACGAACAGGATCACGATGAAACACGTGATCGGCAGGATCACCGCGACGAAGCTCGGCACCAGCAGCCCGGTCAGATGCAGGAAGACGAACGGCGAAAGCCCGTGCTGGATGATCATCTGGATGAAGCGCAGCGACTGGGTCAGCCACACCAGCGCGACCAGCCCAAGCGTCGAGACCGCCAGCCCGATGAGGAGCTGGCGGAACACGTAGCGGTCCAGCCGGGTCGGGGTCAGCAAGGAGAGCATCGCCGGTCTTTTGGCGGCGCGCCGGGTCAATGGCAAGTTAACGCTGCGTACGCCGTCGCGCCGCGTCCATGATCGCGCGCATCCGGCGGATTGCCTCGGCGAGGCCGACAAATACCGCCTCGCCGACGATGAAATGGCCGATATTCAGCTCCCGTACTTCCGGTAACGCCGCGACCGGCGCGACATTGTCATAGTTCAGCCCGTGCCCGGCATGCACTTCCAGCCCGAGTGCTGCCGCCCGTGCCGCCGCGGCGCGCAGCCGGTCCAGCTCGCCCGGCCGTCCCTCGGCATAGGCGCCGGTATGCAGTTCGACCACCGGCGCGCCCAGCCGCGCCGCCGCTTCCAGCTGCACCGGATCGGGATCGACGAAGAGCGAGACGCGGATGCCCGCCTCGCGCAGCGCCACGATGCGCGGCGCCAGCGACGCGGCCATTCCCGCCACGTCCAGCCCGCCCTCGGTCGTCACCTCCTGGCGCCGTTCCGGCACCAGGCAGCTTGCATGCGGCTTCAGCCCGCAGGCGATGCCGACCATCTCCTCGGTTGCCGCCATCTCCATGTTGAGCGGCACCGAAAGCGCCCGCACGGCGCGCAGATCGGCGTCGCGGATATGCCGCCGGTCCTCGCGCAGATGCAGCGTGATCCCGTCTGCCCCCGCCTCGATGGCGAGGTGCGCGGCGCGGAGCGGGTCGGGTGTGGCGATGCCGCGGGCATTCCGCAATGTGGCCACATGGTCGAGATTGACGCCGAGGCGCAGCGCGCTCATCGCCGCCCCGCCATTTCGCCGGCCAGACGCAGCGCCGCGACCAGGCTCTCTGGCCGCGCCTTTCCGGTCCCCGCGATGTCGAAGGCGGTGCCGTGGTCCGGCGAGGTGCGGATGATGGGCAGGCCGAGGGTGACGTTCACGCCGTTCTCCATGTCGATCGTCTTGAGCGGGATCAGGGCCTGGTCATGATACATGCAAAGCGCCGCGTCGTAACCCGCCCGCGCCGCCGGGGTGAACATCGTGTCCGGCGGCAGCGGCCCGAACGCGTCGATGCCGGATTGCTTCAGCGCGGCGATCGCCGGCGCGATGATGGTCCGCTCCTCGTCGCCCATCGCCCCCGCCTCGCCGGCGTGGGGGTTGAGACCGGCCACCGCGATGCGCGGCGCCGCCACCCCGAAATCCCGCGTCAGCGCCGCCGCCAGCGTCCGCCCGGCGGCGACGATGGCGCCGGTCTCCAGCGTCTCGATCGCCCGCCGCAGCGCCACATGCACCGTCACCGGCACCACCCGCAGGCCGGGGCAGGCCAGCATCATCACCGGCGCCGCGACACCGGTCAGCGCGCCGAGGAACTCGGTATGGCCGGGATGCGGAAATCCCGCCTGATACAGCACCGACTTGGCGATCGGGCAGGTCACCACCGCCGCCGCCTCGCCGGCCAGCGCCAGCCGCGTCGCGGTCTCGATCGCCCCGGTCACCGCCGACGCGTTGCGCGGATCGGGCTGCCCCGGAATCGCCGGCACCGCGAGCTTCACGTCGAGCACCGGCAGCGCTGCGCCGAACCGCGCGGCGGCCTCGCCGATCCGCCCGATCCGCGCCACCTGCACGCCCAACCCCGCCGCCCAGTCGGCATCGCCGATGAGCGCGAACGGTCGCAATCGATCCCGCGCGTCGCGCCACGCGGCGGCGGCGATTTCCCCGCCGATCCCGGCCGGATCGCCCATGGTCAGCGCGATCGGGGCGTCGGTGTTGGCCACAGGCTCAGCCGGTCGGCCAGTCCCCGACCGCGATGCGCGGCATGTCGAACCGCTCCGTGGTCCGGGCATACCAGCCGCCGCCGTGCAGCCGGCCGATCAGATCGAGCTTCGGCGTGTCGATATGGCAGCGCTCCGGGTTCAGCACGGCGTCGTCGCGCACATGCATCGCCTGCACCTGGCCGATCACCAGCGCGCGGTCCGGCCCGAACTCGATCATCGAATGCAGCGTGCACTCCATCGCCACCGGGCTTTCGGCGATGCGCGGCGGGCGGATCTTTTCCGAGGGCAGGGTGGTCAGCCGCGCCTCGGCCAGTTCGTCCACCTCGGGGCCGAATTCGATCGCCGTCACGTTCATCGCCTCGGCATTCTCGTGCGCGACGAGATTGACCACGAACTCCCCGGTCAGCCGGATGTTCTCGCCGGTATCCTTGGGGTCGCCCGGCCGCCGCGCGCCGATGCCAAGGCACAGGATCGGCGGCCCGGCGCCGAACACGTTGAAGAATGAAAAGGGCGCGGCGTTCAGCCGGCCTTCGGGGCTCAGTGTCACCACCCAGGCGATGGGCCGGGGCACCACGGTCGAGGCCAGCAGCTTGTACTGATCCTCGGGTTTCAGCTTGGTCAGGTCGAACAGCATGGACCGATCATCGCTGCTTCCGCCGCCCCTGTCCATGCGGCGGGAGCGCCGCGGATGAAAAACCCCGCGCCTTGCGGCGCGGGGCAGTCGCAGCGTTTCGGGGTCAGGCGGCGACCTTCTCCTGCCCGATCGCCGGTGCGGCGGCCGGGGCGCTGGTGCCGATGGCGATCTTGCGGGGCTTCAGCGCCTCGGGAATCACCCGCTTCAGCGCCACGTGCAGCAGCCCGTTCTCCAGCGCAGCGCCATCGACCACCATGTGATCGGCCAGCACGAAGCGCCGCTCGAAGGCCCGCGAGGCGATGCCGCGATAGAGCATCTCGCCCCGACCGGCGCCTTCGGCGATCCGTCCGGTGATGATGAGGGTATTGTCCTTCACCGTCATGTCGAGATCCTCGGCGCGGAAACCGGCCACCGCCATCGTCAGGCGATAATCCTCGGCGCCGAGCTTCTCGATATTGTAGGGCGGGTAGGCGTTGGCGTTGCCGTCCGGCACGCTGTCGAGCAGTTGCTGCAGCCGGTCGAACCCGATGGCGGTGCGGAACAGCGGCGAAAAATCGAGAGTCATGAGTAACCTCCTCGGTCAAGCAAGGTTCATTGAACCGGGCTGTCCGACGGACCAGCCCGCGATGTCGGAAGAACCCCGAAGGCATCCTTCCTGACTGAGGATAAAGGTATTCGACGTTGCAGCTTCAAGACCCGCGCGCACGCGAAAACGCGCCCGGCCGAAAGCGGCGGGGCGCGTTGCAGGTCTTCCGCGGCGGAAACGCTTACTTCTTGCGGGCGCCGATCCCGGCGAAGCGCTTGTTGAACTTCGCCACCTGGCCCCCGGTGTCGAGCACGCGCTGCTGGCCGGTCCAGGCCGGGTGCGATTTCGGGTCGATATCGAGCCGCAGCGTGTCGCCGGGCTTGCCGTAGCACGAGCGGGTCTTGAACTCGGTGCCATCGGTCATGATGATGTTGATCTCGTGATAATCCGGGTGGATATCGGCTTTCATCGAAACTCTCCTGATTCTGGCCGATGCCGACCGGCCGCGTGACGCGCCCGCTTAGCGGTTTGCGCCGCCGGTGGCAAGTTCAACCCGCCTCTTCCGAAGGACTCCACACCCCATGACCGAACCGACCCGCGAACAGAAATGGGAATCCCGCTACGCCGCCGCCGATGGCTACATCTTCGGCACCGCGCCGAACGCCTTTCTCGCCGCCAATGCCGGGCTGATCGCGCCGGGGCGAAGGTGCTTTCGGTGGCCGACGGCGAAGGCCGCAACAGCGTCTTCCTTGCCGGCAACGGCGCCGATGTCCACGCCGTCGAGGTCTCGCCCACCGCCATTGCCCGCGCGCGCGAACTCGCCGCCCGGCGCGGTGTCCATGTGGCGTTCGAACAGGCCGACCTGCTGCGCTGGGCCTGGCCGGAAGGTGCCTATGACGCGGTGGTGGCGATTTTCGTGCAGTTCGTGACGCCTGAAGAGCGCCCCGCGTTTTTCGGTCGGCTGGTGCGCGCCCTGCGCCCCGGCGGCTTGCTGCTGCTCGCGGGCTACCGGCCCGAGCAGGTCGCCAACCGCACCGGCGGCCCGTCCGATCCGGCGCATTGTTACACCGAGGCTCTGCTTCGTGAATCCTTCGCCGGTCTCGAAATCGAACGGCTCGACAGCTACGATGCGGTGCTCGACGAGGGCCCCGGCCATTCCGGCCCCTCCGCGCTGATCGACCTCGTGGCCAGGGTCAGGCCGGCGGCGTGATCTTCTTCGCCCGGTCGGCGGCCCGCCAGAGATACCAGGCCGCCGTGCTGCGATACGGCGCATAGACCTCGCCGATCGCGGCGAAGGCGCGCGGCTTCGGCTGCGCATCGAGCCCGTGGATCAGCCGGTAGCCCTCGCGCACGCCGAAATCGTCCACCGGAAACACGTCCGGCCGGCCGAGCGTGAAGATCAGCAGCATCTCCACCGTCCAGCGGCCGATCCCGCGCAGGGTGCAGAGCCGCTCGATCAGCGCCGCATCGCTCATCCGCGCCGCGGCCCGCCTCGTCGGCACCGTGCCATCCAGCGTCCGCCGCGCGATGTCGCGCAGTGCCGCCGCCTTCGCGGCCGAGAACCCGCAGCCCCGCAGCGCCTCGTCCGACAGCGACAGCAGGTGCCCCGGCGCCGGCACCGGCGCCGCGGTCAGCGCGCGCAGCCGCCCCAGCATCGCCTCGGCGGCGCGGGCGTGCAGCTGCTGGTGCGCCACCGCCGAGATCAGCGCCTCATAGGGCTCGCGCGCCCGCTCCGGCTTCAGCGTGCAGCGCCCGACCTCGCGGATTAGCGCGCCGAGCACCGGATCGGCGGCGGCAAGATGGGCGCGGGCAAGGCGGCTCATCCGGCGGTCGTCATCGGCGGGCCTGCCCCGCCATCCGCGCCAGGCGCCAGCGCCAGGCGGAAAACCGCCGCGCCAGCCGGCGATTGCCCGCCCGTGCCAGCGCGCCGCGCAGTGCGCGCCGCAGCCGCAGCCGCACGGGCTCGGTCCGCATCAGCACCCAGGCCTTCGCCGCGAACACCGCGTGATGGGCCTGCGCGAACCACCGCACCGACAGCAGGCTCTGCTCGCAGGCCTGATAGATCCAGATCGCCAGCAGCAGCGCGAATCCCTTGACGAACACGGCAACCATTGTCGCGCCCAGCCAGTTGCCCTTCACCAGCAGCACCGTCGCCCAGAACCCGCTCAGATGATCGATCGCCTCGGGGATCAGGAACAGGAACAGCACCACCACCGGCGGCAGGCCCTGAAGGACGCGCCGCAGCCGGGCAATCGGCGGTGCCCGCGAGATCAGGTCGAGCAGCGCCTTCGTGCCGTCCCACACCACCCGTTCGAGAAACTCGACCAGCAAGGCGAGCGGCAGCAGCAGCACGTCCTCGGCCATCCGCCACCGCCGCCGGTGGCGCGCGATCCGGGCGACCCTGTCGTCGATCCTGCTGGACATGACCGAACCCTATCACAACCGCCCCCCGCCCGATAGCGGAACATGGCGGCGCAGCGCCCGGAGCGGTGCCGTCATAACGTTACAATTTTGGCATCAATTGGCCCCATCGCCGCCATACCATCCGTCACAATATCCACCCGACGACATGGGGAAAGACGATGACACCCAGTTTGCGCAGACTCCTTCTGGCGGCCTTCGCGGCGGGCGCGGCCCTGACCCTTGGCGGCTGCGTCTACTATCCGTCGAGCTACGGTTATGGCTATGGCTATTATGCGCCGCCGCCGGTGGTTTATGGCGGAGTCACGATCGGCGGGTGGTGGCATGGCGACGATGATGGCTGGCATCGGGGCTGGCATCACTGATCGCCCTTGCCAAGCCGCCGGGCGGACGCCTATATCCCGTGGTGACGAACAGCGCTCGTAGATGCGGCCCCTGGCCGCCGGCCCTGTTCACCGGCCGGCCGCGCTCTGCGCCGCCACCGCCGGCAGGCGCGTTCCATTCGGGGCGCGCACCCTCTGGGCGGCTCGTCTACGAAGCTTCCTGCCACCCTTGTGCCGCTCCTTCATCCTGAAGGGGCCGCGACGAAAGCGCTGTCTTGACCGATTTTACCACACTCGGCCTTGCCGAGCCCCTGCTGCGCGCCATCCGCGAGCAGTCCTATGAAACCCCCACCCCGATCCAGGCCCGTTCGATCCCGGTGATGCTCGAAGGCCACGATCTGGTCGGCATCGCCCAGACCGGCACCGGCAAGACGGCTGCCTTCGTGCTGCCGATCCTGCACCGGATCGCGGCCAACCGCGCCCGCCCGGCGCCGCGCGCCTGCCGCGCGCTGGTTCTCGCCCCCACCCGCGAGCTTGCCACCCAGATCGCCGATGCCGCCCGCACCTATGGGGCGTTTACCCGCCCGTCGGTCGCCGTCGTCATCGGCGGGGCCAAACCCGGCCCGCAGGCTCGCCGTATGGAAGCGGGTGTCGACCTGCTGGTCGCCACTCCCGGCCGCCTGCTCGACCATGTCGCCGCCGGCGCCATCCGCCTCGACGGGGTTGAAACCGTGGTGCTCGACGAGGCGGATCAGATGCTCGATCTCGGCTTCATCCCGGCGATCCGCCAGATCATGGCGAAGCTGCCCCGCCAGCGCCAGGCGGTGATGTTTTCGGCTACCATGCCGAAGCCGATCCGTGCCCTGGCCGGCGAATTCCTGCGCGACCCGCGCGAGGTCGCCGTCAGCGTCGAATCGAAGCCGGTCGACCGGATCGACCAGCAGGTTCTCCTCCTCGCCCCCGAGGAAAAGAAGGACAAGCTCGCCTGGCTGCTGGCCGATGTCGCGGTCGAGCGCGCCATCGTCTTCACCCGCACCAAGCACGGCGCCGACAAGGTCACCCGCCATCTCGAGGATGCCGGCATCGGCGCCGCCGCGATCCACGGCAACAAGAGCCAGGGCCAGCGCGAGCGCGCGCTCGATCTGTTCCGCTCCGGCCGCATCCGTGTGCTCGTCGCGACCGATATCGCCGCGCGCGGCATCGATGTCGACAATGTCTCGCATGTGGTGAATTTCGAGCTGCCGAACGTGCCGGAATCCTACGTCCACCGCATCGGCCGCACCGCCCGCGCCGGCGCCGAGGGGGTGGCGATCTCGCTGGTCGAGCCGTCCGAACTGCCCTATCTGCGCGATATCGAAACGCTGATCGGCCGCCATCTCGTCCCCGGCGGCGCCCAGCCGGTGCGCGGCCTCGCCCCGCCGCATCTCCTGCGCGCCCGCAACCAGGTTGCCCGCCAGGGGCAGATGCCCAAGCGCCATGCGCCGCCAAAGGCAGCGCATGGCGGCCATGGGCATGGTCATGGCGGCAGTCACGGCAGCGGCCAGGGTCATGGCGGCGGCCATCACGGCAAGCCGGCCCATGCGAATGCCGCCGGAAAGCCGCAGGGGCGCGGCCGCTCAGCCGGCGGCGGCCGGGGGCGTTCGTCCAATCGCGCGGTAAATCGTGTTGCGTGACACCCCGAGCGCGCGCGCCGCGCGGCTGACATTGCCGCCGGCCGCGCGCAGCGCCGCCTCGATCCGCTGCGCCTGAACGTCGCGCAGCACCGAGCGCCCGCCGCCCGAGGCCGCCGTGCCGCCATCCTCGGCCGGCAGCAGGGCGGCGATCGCCGCCTCGCCGATCACCTTGTCACCGCCCAGTGCCGCGCGCGCCAGAAGGTTGCGCAACTCGCGGATATTGCCCGGAAACTCGTGCCGCGCGAGGCGCGCCGCCGCCGCCGTATCCAGCCGTGATCCGGGCGCTATCTGCTCCAGCAGGTGCGCCGCCAGCGGGCGGACGTCGTTGCGGTCCTTCAGCGCCGGCAGGGTGATCTCGGCAATCGCCAGGCGATAGTAGAGATCGGCGCGGAATCGCCCGGCCGCCACCGCGGCGGCCAGATCCACATTGGTCGCCGTCAGCAGCAGCACATCGACCAGCCGCGGCGCCCCGCCGCCCACCGCCCGCACCGAGAAATCGTCGAGAAAGCGCAGCAGCGCCGCCTGCAAGGGCAGCGGCAGGTCGCCGATTTCATCGAGAAACAGCGTCCCGCCATCCGCCTCCACCGCCAGCCCGTTCGCCCCGCCGCGCCGCGCGCCGGTGAACGCGCCCTCGACATGGCCGAACAACTCGGCGGCGATCAGATCCGGCGGGATCGCTGCGCAGTTCACCGCGACGAACCGGCCGTTCCGCCCCGAGGCGCGGTGGGCGTAGCGCGCGGCCACTTCCTTGCCCGTGCCGGTCGCCCCGCGGATCAGCACCGGCATGCCGCGCACCGCCGCCCGTGCCGCCATGTCGAGCGCCGCCCGCGCCGCCGGGTCGTCCGCGACGACCGCATCCATCGCCGATGCTTCCGGTGCCCGGGCGAGCGCGCGCGGCCGCGCCGCCGCCTCCGGCTGGTCGAGCCGCGCGTGCAGCAGCCGCCCGGAGCGGTCGGTCAGCGTGCCGAGCGTCCCCGGCCGGAGTTCGCCGGGTGCGAACAGCGCGCCGAACGCGGCCCCCACGGGTTCGGCCAGCCCGGCCAGGATGAACCGCGCCTGGTCGTTCGCCGCCACCACGCGGTCCGCGGCGTCGAGCGCCAGAAGCCCGGCATAGGCGGTGTCGATGAACTCGGCCCGGCCGTGGAACGCCAGCAGCCGCTTGCCGGCCAGCCGCGCGCGGAACAGCCGCGCCTCGATCTCGGCCGCGGCCAGCGCCACGATGGCCCGGGCGTTGGGCGCGTAGGATTCGCTGAAGCAGGTTGCATCCAGCACCCCTGCCAGCGTCCGGTCCGGCAGGAAGATGGGGGCTGCGATGCAGGTCAGCCGCTGGTGATGGGTGAAGAAGTGCTCGGCGCCGCGCACCACCATGCGCTGGCGGGCCTCGCTCGCGGTGCCGAGCGCGTTGGTGCCCGCCATCGCCTCCTGCCACACGGTTCCGGGAACGATGCCGAAGGCCTCGATATCGGTGCGCCGCCCCTCGCTCGCCAGCGCGTCGAGCAGTACGCCCTCCGGATCGGCGAAGGCAAGCATGAAACTGTCGCGCCCGAGCTGGCGCTGGAGGGTCTGCATTTCCGCCCGGGCCAGCCGCCGCACGGTCTCGTGCGCGGCGCGGTGGCGTTCCAGCATATGCCGTTCGATCCGCTCGACCGGCGGTGGATGGTGCGGCTCGAGCCCTGCATCGAGGCAGCGCCGCCAGCTCGCGGCGATGGGTGCGGCCAGCAGCCCGGCCGGGATCGCCCGGCCGAGTTCCAGCAACGAGCGCGCCTGGGCAAGGCGAGAGTCGGTGGCACGATGCGCCAGCATGTTTCCTCCGAACGCTTTTTGTCCCTCTGCCGGGCTGGCCATTTCCGCCGCTCCGGCGAAGTCTTTTATCTTTGTTCAACTTATACGCAGGCGGGCCGCAACGGAACACATGTTTTGTATCGCTGTTGCGGAATGGAGCAGCCGCACCGGGCCCGAAGCCCTCTCCGGCCGCCAAAACCAGCCAATCCCGCGGCTGGCACGATCGATGCAGCACTCGTCTCACCAGAACAGGGGGACCCCGCGCCATGAAAGCCGCCGTGCTGCACGGATATGACGAAAAGCTCACCGCACCCGACTTCGTCACCTACGAGGACGTGCCCGAACCGCAGATCCGCAACCCGACCGACGTGATCGTGCGTATCGGCGGCGCCGGCGTCTGCCGGACCGACCTGCACATCATCGAGGGCGTCTGGCGCTCGAAGGTCGATCTCCAGTTTCCGCACATCATGGGCCACGAGAACGCCGGCTGGATCGAGGAGGTCGGCGCCGCCGTCACTCACCTGAAAAAGGGCGACCCGGTGATCTGCCATCCGCTGATCACCTCCGGCCATTGCCTCGCCTGCCGCCGCGGCGACGACATGCACGCCGAGGAAAGTGAATTCCCCGGCATCAACTGCAATGGCGGCTATGCCGAGCTGCTGCGCACCGGCGTGCGCTCCATCATCAAGCTGCCGAAATCGCTCTCGCCGAAGGACGTCGCTCCGCATACCGATGCCGGGCTGACCGCCTATCGCGCCGCGAAGAAGGCCTCGCGCCACCTGCTGCCCGGCCAGTTCGCGGTGGTGATCGGCGCTGGTGGCCTCGGCCATATCGGCATCCAGGTGCTGCGCGCGATGTGCGCCGCCCAGATCATCATCGTCGACCGCGCCGACATGGCGCTGCATCTCGCCCAGGAATGCGGCGCCGATTTTGCGGTGAAGGCGGACGGCTCCGAGCTCGACGAGGTGATGCGCCTGACCCGCGGCAAGGGGGCGGAAGCGGTGATCGACTTCGTCGGCGAGGGCGACGCCGTGGCGAAAGGCCTCGCGATGACCCGCGACGGCGGCTACTATTACATCGTCGGCTATGGCGGGAAGATCGACATTCCCACCATCGACATGATCACCTCGGAAAAGACCATCGTCGGCAACCTCGTCGGCACCTATCCCGAGCTGATCGAGCTGATGGCGCTCGCCGACCAGGGCAAGGTCACCCTCGCCACCCGCGAATACCGGCTCGACGAGGCGAACACCGCCCTGCACGACCTGCATCACGGCAAGGTCCGCGGCCGCGCCGTGCTGATTCCCTGAACGAAGCGAAAAAACCGCGCTCGAACGTCCAACGTCAAGGAAGGAAACGAACCCAGTGTATACTACCAAAGACGGCGAAGAGATCTTCATCATCGACGGCCACGTCCATCTCTGGGATGCCAGCCCCGAGAACATCAAGAACATTCACGGCAAGCAATTCATCGACTGCTTTTATGGGTATCACGCCTCGCTCTCCCCGCCGGAGCAGCTCTGGACGCCGGAGAAATTCGCCAAATACGGCGCCGAGCAGATGGTGCAGGACCTGTTCATCGACGGGCCGGACGACATGGCGATCTTCCAGCCCACCTATCTCAAGGATTTCTACAAGACCGGCTTCAACACGCTCGAACAGAACGCGGTGCTGAAAACCCGCTACCCCGACCGCTTCATCCTCAACGGCGCCTTCGATCCGCGCGACGGCGAGGGCGGGCTTGAAGCCCTCGAAGCCATGGCCGAGATCCACAAGATCAAGGGGGTGAAGCTCTACACCGCTGAATGGAAGGGTGACAGCCGCGGCTACAAGCTCTCCGATCCCGCCGCCTACAAGTATTTTGAACGCTGCGAGAAGCTCGGGATCAAGAATATCCACGTCCACAAGGGCCCGACCATCATCCCGCTCGACCGCGATGCCTTCGACGTCGCCGATATCGACCATTGCGCCACCGACTTCCCCAACCTCAACTTCATCGTCGAGCATTGCGGCCTGCCGCGCCTCGATGATTTCTGCTGGATCGCGGTGCAGGAAAGCAACGTCTATGGCGGCCTCGCCGTGGTGCTGCCCTTCATCCACTCGCGCCCCGGCTATTTCGCCAAGGTGATGTCCGAACTGCTGTTCTGGCTCGGCGAGGACCGCATCCTGTTCGGCTCCGATTACGGAATCTGGACGCCGCGCTGGCTGGTCGAGCGCTTCATGAGCTTCGAGATCCCCGACGAGCTGGCGAAGGAGACCGGCAAGCAGCTCACGCTCGAGGGCAAGAAGAAGATCCTCGGCGAAAACGCCGCCCGGATCTACGGTGTCGACATCGCCGCCCAGAAGGCCAAGCTCGGCCGGATGGCGCCGGTGGCCGCGTGATGTCAAGGCTGGAGGCGCGCACCGCGGAGGTGCGCGCCGCTCTCGATCAGGTGACCGACCCGGAACTTGACGAGAGCGTGGTCGAGCTCGGCTTCGTCACCGGTATCGACATCGCGGAAGACGGCGCCGTCAGCGTCGGCTTCCGCCTGCCGACCTACTGGTGCGCCGCCAATTTCTCCTATCTCATGGCCGCCGACATGCGCGATGCCGTCGCCGCCCTGCCCTGGGTCACGCACGCCGATGTCCGGCTCGACGAGCACATGTTCATCGACGAGATCAACAACGGCGTCGCCGCCGGTAAGGATTTCGCCGATGCCTTCCCGCAGGAGGCGGGCGAGAACCTCGCCGGCATCCGCCGGCATTTCGGCCTGAAATCCTTCGAGCGCCGGCAGGAGGCGCTGCTCCGCCACCTGCTCGCCGCCGGCCACGATGCGCAAGCCTTCCTCGATCTCACGGTAGAGGGCCTTGAACGCCTGGCGCTGGACGGGGAGGGGGCCGCCCTGCGCGCCCGCTACCTCGCCCGCCGCCTGCTCGCCGGTGGCGGGGATCTCGCTTTCGTCACCAGCGCCGGCGAGCGGATCATGCACGAAACGCTGAGCGTCTATCTGCGCCACATCCGCCGCGTCGGGCTCAACGCCGAATTCAACGGCGCGCTCTGCCGCGGCCTGCTCGCCGCCCGCTATGGCGAGGCGCCGTCAACCCTGCCGGAAGACCCGGGCCTGGCCGACTTCATCCGCCAGAGCGTCGCCGGCGGCGATCAGACCGCCCGGCCGTAATAGATGGCCGAAACGTGCGTCGCCTCGGCGAAGAACAGCCAGCGCTCGGCGAACAGGCCGATGCCGGCGAGGAGCGCGGCCAGTGGCGCCGCCACCGCCGGCATCGCCCCCGCCAGCGCGAGAGCGGCCAGCACCGCGGGTGCGGCGAAGGCGAGAACCAGAACGATCCGCCGCAGCCGCGCGGCGTGCCGCCGGGCGATCTGGTAGCCCATCTCCCGCAGCACGTAGTTCTCGGTGAAATGCGGCCGGTCGAGCGCCCGCACCGTGCCGAACTCGGCGAGCCCGGTGGCCGAGGCGAGGGTCGCGAGCGGCCCCTGAGCGTCGATGAAGCGCCAGTAGGCCGCCTTCGCCACGCCCGCGCCGATCGCGAACACCACGACCAGCGCCGAGGCCGCCGCCGCTGCCCCGGTCCACACCCCGAGCAGGGCCGCCAGCAGCAGCGCGCCGGAGAACGCGGCGAACATCAGATACAGCGGTGCGGTGAAGCGGTTGTGCCACTGGCGGATCGGCTTCAGGCAGGCATAGATCATCGCGGTGCAGAACACCGTCCCCAGCGCCATCGCCGCCGCCACCAGCCCGAGGGCGATGGTCAGCCTCGCGCCCGCGCCCAGCGCCGCCCATGACGCCGCGAAGCCCAGCGCCGGCAGGTTGGTCGCCACCGCCGTCACCCCCTCGCGCGACAGCCACGACGACCGCCACTGGCTGAACGCCCGCCAGGCGCGTTCCTTCCGCCCGAGATGCAGCGTCGAGGCGACCAGCCCAGCGCCGGCGAAGCCGAGCGCGATCACCACCGCCACCGGCCCGAACCACGGGCTCTCCGGCAGCGCCCCGGCGGCGCAGAAAATCCCGAGCCAGGCCAGCAGCCCGTAGCCGAAGCCGGTGAGGGTGGTCAGCAGCAGGACCGAACTTGCCGGGGTCATCGCGAAAGCACCTTGTCCACGAGGGCGAGCAGCGCGCCGCCCAGCCCGCCCGGCGCCGATGCCGGCATCTCCACCGGCCGCGTCTCGATGCGGGTCTGCCGCGGCGGCAGATATTTGTTGGTCGGCCGGTAGCCCAGCTCCGCCAGCAGATCGACGCCGCCGCGCTCCGCCACCAGTTTCGACACCCGGCTCTCGGGGTCGGCCAGATCGCCGAAATGCCGCGCCCGCGACGGGCAGGTCGCCACACAGGCCGGCTCGCGCTCCGCCTCGGGCAGCGACTCGTTATAGATCCGGTCGATGCAGAGGGTGCATTTCTTCATCACCCCGTCATGCTCGTCGAATTCCCGCGCGCCATAGGGGCAGGCCCAGGAACACAGCTTGCAGCCGATGCAGATATCCGTGTTCACCAGCACGATGCCGTCCTCGGCCCGCTTGTAGGAGGCGCCGGTCGGGCAGACGGTGACGCAGAGCGGATTTTCGCAATGCAGGCACGAGCGCGGGAAATTCACCGTCTTGCCGCACCCCCCGCTGCCCGTTGCCTCGTAGGAATGGATGCGGTTGAACCACACCCCGTCCGGGTCCGCGCCATGCGGATCGTAATCCGGCAGCGGCGCGTGGTGCCCCCCGGTGTTCCATTCCTTGCAGTTCACCGCGCAGGCATGGCAGCCGACACAGGTATCGAGATCGATCACGAGGCCGAGCCGCCTCGCACCCGGCTCACTCTGCGGCAGCGATGTCATCGCCCGGCTCCCTTCGTCGTCAACGCCACCGGGGCCATCCGCGGCTGGGTTTCCGCGATCGTCTCCGGCTCGCATTTCTCAAGCCTCACGGTAAGGTCGAACCACGCCGCCTGTCCGGTCACCGGGTCGGAATTCGACAGCCGCGCCCCGTCATCCCCCGCCGGCAGATATTCCGAGATCACGTGGTTGAGCAGGAAGCCGCGCACCGCCTCCGGCGCGTCCTGCGCCAGCGCCACCGCCCCGCTGCGCCGGCCGATCGCGTTCCACGTCCACACCGTGTGCGGGTTCACCCCGTCCATGATGCGGATCTGGCATTTCAGCCGCCCGGTGCGCGAGACCACCTCGACCCAGTCGTCATCCTCCAGCCCCTGTGCGGCGGCGAGGTCGCGATGCACGTAGAGCCGGTTTTCCGAATGGATCTGCCGCAGCCACGCATTGTGCGATCCCCATGAATGATACATCGACATCGGCCGCTGCGTGATCGCGTGGATCGGAAACCGTTTCATATCCGTCATGGTCTGCTCGATCGGTTCGTACCAGATCGGCAGCGGGTCCATGAACCGGGCGATGCGCGCGCGCAGCCGCTCCGGCGGCCGCACCGCCCCGTGCCCCTCGGCGGCGAGGCGGAATTTCTGCAGGTGCTCGCTGTAGAGATTGAGAACGATCTGGCTGTCGTCGTCGATCAGCCCCATGTCCTTCGCGCCGGTGAGATAGGCCCGGTTCGCGTGCTTGTAATAAAGCTGCTCCAGCGGCAGGTCGTAACGCGCGAACCCCTTGTTGGCGATGTAGCGGGAAATCTGCTCGGGGTTCGGCTCGCCCCGGCCGAACGCGGTCCCGTCCGCCCCGCGGAATCCGGCCAGCGGCCCCACCCCCGGCTTGCGCTGGTGGCGCACCATGTAATCGGCATAGGAATTGTAGAGCGTCTTGCCCGGCGCCTCGGCGAAATCCGGCAGGCCGAGCCGCCCGGCAAGGTCGATCAGCACGTCCTGGAACGGCCGCACGTCGCGGTCCGGCTTGAGCACCGGCACGCGGATCGCATCCGCCGGCCCGTGCGCCGAGCCGATCGGCCGGTCGAGCAGCGAAATGCAGTCATAGCGTTCGAGATAGGTCGTGTCCGGCAGCACCAGGTCGGCATAGGCGACCGTTTCGGATTCGAACGCATCGGCGACGATCACGAACGGAATCCGATACTCGCCGTCCTCGTCGCGGTCCGTCAGCATCCGCGTCGTCTCGCCGGGGTTCATCGCCGAGTTCCACGCCATGTTCGCCATGTAGAGGAACAGCGTGTCCACCCGCGCCCGCCCGGCCGCATGCGCCTCGGCGATCGCCATGTGCATCATGCCGTGAATGCCGAGCGGCGCCTCCCACGAGAACGCCCGGTCGAGCCGCAGCGGCTCGCCCGCGTCATCCACCAGCAGGTCGTCCGGCGAGGTCGGAAAGCCGAGCACGTTGCCGGTCAGCGCACCGCGCCCGTCATGCGCCCGCCCCGCCGGGCCCGGTCCGGGCGGAATCGGCTTCGGGTGCGGCGACTTGTAGCGCCACGACCCCGGCGTATCGACGGCGCCGATCAGCATCTGCAGCACATGCAGCGCCCGGCAGGTGTGGAACCCGTTGGAATGCGCCGAAATCCCGCGCATCGCGTGCATCGCCACCGGCCGCCCGGTCATCGTCTCGTGCCTGCGCCCGTCGGTGTCGGTCCAGGCCTGCTCGATCGTCACCGGCTGGCGGAACGCGATCTCGGCAATCTCGGCGGCCAGCCGACGGATCGTCGTCGCAGCCACGCCGCAGCGTGCTTCCACCGCCTCCGGCGCGTACTCCGCCGCCGTATAACGCTCCGCCAGAATGGCGAATGACGGCCGCGCGCTCCGCCCGTCGGGGAGCGTGAACGTCCCGAGCAGCGCGGGGTCGGTGCCGGTCGCATCCGCCCGCGCCAGCGCGCCCGCCTTGCGGTCGAAGGCCAGCGCCGCGCCGTCCGAGCCGCGCGCGAACAGCCCGTGATCGGCCGCGCCCGGCGCGTCGATCACCAGGTGATGCGCGTTGGTGTAACGGACCAGGAACGCGGTATCGACCGCCCCCTCCGCCAGCAGACAGTGGATCAGCGCCATGATGAACAGCCCGTCGGTCCCCGGCGTGATGCCGACGAACTCGTCGGCGATCGCCGAATACCCGGTCCGCACGGGGTTAACCGAAACGATCTTCGCGCCCCGCTCTTTCAGCTTGGCGAGGCCGAGCTTGATCGGGTTGGAATCGTGGTCCTCCGCCACGCCGAACAGCAGGAACAGCTTCGCATGGTTCCAGTCCGGCTCGCCGAATTCCCAGAATGCGCCGCCCACCGAATAGAGTCCGGCGGCCGCCATGTTGACCGAGCAGAACCCGCCATGGGCGGCGAAGTTCATCGTCCCGAACATCCGCGCGAAATGCCCGGTCAGCGATTGCGACTGGTCGCGCCCGGTAAAGAAGGCGAGGCGGTGCGGATCGCTGGCGCGGATGCCCGCGAGCCGCGCCGTCACGATCGCCATCGCCTCGTCCCAGCCGATTTCCTCGAACTCGCCCGCCCCGCGCGGGCCCACCCGCTTCAGCGGTGCGCGCAGCCGCGCCGGCGAGGTGGCCGACATGATCCCCGCCGACCCCTTGGCGCAGAGCACGCCGCGATTGATCGGATGGTCGCGGTTGCCCTCGATGTAGCGCAGCTTCCCGTCCCTGAGATGGACCTTGATGCCGCAGCGGCAGGCGCACATGTAGCAGGTGGTGTGGGCCACCTCGTCGCCGACCGGCGCGTGATAGGCAATCCTGTCTTCGGGCATGGCAATTCTCCGCCCGAATTTATGATCCCCCGCGCCGATTCAGGCCATCGTCCCTGACCGATCCGTTTGATCGGTTCAGCCGATCGGTTCACGCCGCCGTGCGTCGCCCGCGGCGGTCACCGCCGCCGCCAGCCCGTCGATATCGGCCGCCGTCGTGCGGTGATTGACGATCGCCGCCCGCAGCGCCCGCACCCCGTCGATCATCGTGGTCGAGATCACGTAGCGCCCGCTCTCCTGGATGTCGGCGGCGATCGCGGCGTTCAGCGCGTCCAGCCCGTCGCCGCCATCATCGTAGCGGAAACACACGATGTTGAGCGGCACCGGCGCGAGGCGCGCAAGCCGCGGCGCCGTATCCACCGCGGCCGCGAGCCGCGCCGCCAGCGCGCAGCAATCATCGACGATGCCGCCCAGCGCCGCGGTGCCATAGGCCTCGATCGTCATCCACACCTTCAGTGCCCGGAACCCGCGCGAGAGATCCGGCCCCATGTCGCACGGCCAGGGCGCGCCGCCCGAAAGCCCCCGCGCCGTCGTCGTCAGATACGAGGCATCCTGCGCGAACGTATCCAGCATCAGCTGCCGGTCGCGCACCAGGATGCAACCGGAATCGTATTGCACCTGCGCCCATTTGTGAAAATCGAACGCCACCGAATCCGCCTCGCCGATCCCCGCGACCAGCTCCCGCCTCGCCGGCGAGGCCGCCGCCAGCGCGCCGAACGCGGCATCGACATGAAACCACATCCCCTCCCGCCGGGCGATCGCCGCGAGGGCGGCCAGATCGTCGATCGCCCCGACATCGACCGACCCCACGGTGCCGACGATCATGAACGGCTCCGCCCCTGCCGCCCGGTCGGCGGCGATCGCCGCCTCCAGCGCCGCGAGGTCGATCCGCCGGTCGGTGCCGAGCGCCACCCGCCGCAGCGCCGCACCGCCAAGCCCGGCCATGTCGAACGCGCCCGGCACGCAGCGATGCACCCCCGCCTGCGCGTAGCCGGTAAGGCGCCGCCCGCCGAGCCCGTCCCGCCGCACCGCCGCGCCGCAATGCGCCCGCCGCGCGCAGAGCAGGGCGATGAAATTCGCGATCGACGATCCGGTCACCATCAGCCCGCCGGTCGCCGCCGGCAGGCCGAGCAGCTCCGCCGCCCAGGCCACCACCTGCCGCTCCACCTCGAGCCCGACATGGTCCCGCCCGCCGCAATTCTCGTTGAGCCCGCCGGCCAGCAGCTCCGCCAGCATCCCCACCGCGTTGCCGCCGCCCTGCACCCAGCCCATGAAGCGCGGATTCGCATTGCCCGAGGCATAGGGCGCGATCCGCGTGGCGAACGCGTCATAGGCGCGGGCGGCGCCGCTCCCCTCGCGCGGCACCGGGGCGCGGAACCCCGCGCGCACCGCGTCCGGCATCGGTTGCCAGACCGGCGCCGCGCCGAGCCCTTCCAGCCGGTCGAACATGTCGTCGATCATCCGGTGCCCCAGCGCGCGGAGTTCGGACCAGTCCTCGGGATCAAGCGTTGCCATGGACGCTGCTTATGCGCGCAGGCGCGGGCGGTAAAGCCCGCCAAATTTAACCCGGTAAAGCCCGCCAAATTTAACCCGGTAAAGCCCGCCCGCGCCGCCTAATCGTTCCCGGTGATGGCGATCTGCTGCTGCCGCTCGCGCGCCCGGCGCGAGACGCGCATCCGCAGCGTCTCGAACATCACGTACAGCAGCGGGATCACGAAAATCCCGATGCCGCTGGCGAAGATCATCCCGGCAAAGATCGGCGTGCCGAGCGAGCGCCTGGTGATCTGCGCCGCCCCGGTCGCCACCACCAGCGGCACCAGCCCGAAGATGAAGGCGATCGAGGTCATCATCACCGCGCGGAACCGCATCCGTGCCCCCAGCACCGCCGCCTCGCGGATGCCCATGCCCTCCTCGCGCCGCTCCTTGGCGAACTCGACGATGAGGATGCCGTTCTTCGCCGCCAGCGCGATCAGCACGACGAGCCCGATCTCGGCATAGAGGTCGATCGTCAGCCCGGCGAGGACGATGCCGAGCATCGCCCCGAACACGCCGACCACGACCGACAGCAGCACCGGCACCGGAATGATCCAGCTCTCATAGAGTGCGACGAGGAACAGATAGGCGAAGATCAGCGACAGGATGAACACATAGGCGGCCTGGCCCTTGGCCTGCTCCTGCAGATAGGCGGTGCTGGTCCAGTCATAGGAAAATCCGGCAGGCAGCACGCGGGACGAGATTGCCGCCATCTCGGCCAGCGCGGCACCCGATGAGATGCCCGGCGCCGGCGCGCCGAAGATCGGGGCGGCCAGCGAGTCGTTGTAACGGCTGACGATCTGCGGGCCGAGCCTCGTATGCGCCGTCGCCAACGAGCGTAGCGAGACCATCTGGCCCGAATTGCTGCGCACATAGATCCGCCAGATCGCCGCCCTGGTGTTGCGGTCGGCCGAGGCGGCCTGGATGTTGACCTGCCAGACCTGGCCGAACATGTTGAACTGGTTGACGTAGAACCCGCCGAGCGAAGCCTGCAACGCCTGGAAGATCGAGGCGACCGGCACGCCCAGCGCCTGTGCCTTGGCGCGGTCGATATCGAGATAGACCGAGGGGTTGTTCGCCGCATAGGTGCTGAACACATGCACGAGCTTCGGGTCCGAATTCGCCGCGACGATCAGCCCCTTGAGCACGGAATCGAATTTCTGCTGGCTGGCGCCGGCCACGTTCTCAAGCTCGTAGGTGAAGCCGCCATTGGTCGACAGCCCGATGATCGGCGGCAGGTTGAAGGCGACGATGTTCGCCCCCTGCACCTGCGAGCCCATCGCGAAGATCTTGCGGATCACCGCCTGCACCGAATTCTTCGGCCCCGGCCGCTGCGCGAACGGCTTCAGGTGCGCGACCATGAACAGCGCGTTCGGCTCGGTCGCCGAGTCGAGGATCGAGTAACCGTTGATGGCGATCACGTCCTGCACCTGCGGCAGGGTGTGGATCATCTTCGCCAGCTTCTGCCCCATCGCGTCGGTCCGCTGCAGCGAGGCGCCGGGCGGCAGCGTCGCCTGGATGAACAGCGCGCCCTGGTCCTCGTCCGGCAGGAACCCGCCCGGCGTGATCCGCGCGAGCAGGAACGCCGCCGCCCCGAAGGCGACGATCACCATCAGCCCCAGCACCGAGCGCGCGACCAGCCGGCCGATCAGCCGGCTGTAGCCCGCCCGCGTGCGCTCGATGAAATCGAGGATGCGCGCCATGATGCCGTGCCCGTGCTCGCCCCGGCGCAGCAGGATGGCGCAGAGCGCCGGCGACAGTGTGAGCGCGTTCAGCGCCGAGATCAGCATCGCCGTGCTGATCGCCACCGCGAACTGTGTGAACAGCAGGCCCGACAGGCCGGGGATGAACGCCGTCGGCACGAACACCGAGAGCAGCACCAGCATGATCGCGATGATCGGCGCCTGGATCTGCGCCATCGCCACTTTCGACGCCTCGCGCGGCGACAGTTCCGGCCGCTCCGCCATCACCCGCTCGATGTTCTCGACGACGACGATGGCGTCATCCACCACCAGCCCGGTCGCCACCACCAGCGCCAGCAGCGTGATCGTGTTCGCCGAATAGCCGAGCGCGAGCATGAAGGCGAAGCTGCCGAGCAGCGCGATCGGCACGACAATCGAGGGCACCAGCGCCGCCCGCCACGAGCCGAGGAAGAAGAACACCACCAGCACGACGAGGCCGAACGCCTCGGCCAGCGTCTTGATCACCTCGCTGATCGTGTCCGAGACGAAGCTGCTGGAATTATAGACAGTCTTGCTCGAGAGACTGGCCGGAAACCGCTTCGAGAGCTGGGCGATCTCGGCCGAAACCCGCTTCGACGTCGCCACCGCGTTCGCCCCCGGCGAGAGGAACACGCCGATGGCGACACCGGGATGCCCGTTGATCCGGTCGAGCTGGTTCTCGCTCTGCGGCCCGAGCTTGATGGTCGCCACGTCCTTCAGCCGCAGCAGCGAGCCATCCTTGTTGCCGCGGATGACGATGTCGCCGAACTGCCGGGGCGATTTCAGCCGCCCCTCGGTTTGCACCGAGAGCTGATATTGTTGCTTGCCGCCGATCGGCATTAGCCCGATCGTGCCGACCGGCGCCTGGGTGTTCTGGTCCTCGATCGCGCTGATCAGGTCGGCCGGCGTCAGCCCGAGCTGGGCGAGGCGGGCGGTGCTGAAGATCACCCGCATCGCGTAATCCTGCTCGCCGAACATGAAGGCCTGTCCCACCCCCGGCACGCGGCCGAGCGGGTTGAGCACGTTGATCTTCACGTAGTTCGAGATCTGCAGCGGTGTCAGCTTGTTGTCCGGGCTGTAGAAGAACATGAACTCCAGCACCGAGGCCGAGCGCTTGCGCACCGTCAGCCCTTCCTTCTGCACCTCGGCCGGAAGCTGGGTCAGCGCCTGCTGCACCGCGTTGGTGACATTGACGGTGTCGATGTCCGGGTTGCTGCCAAGCTTGAAGGTGACGGTGAGGTTGTAGGAGCCGTCATTCGCCGTGGTCGAGGCGTAATAGATCTCGTCGCTCAGCCCGTTGATCTTCTGCTCGATCGGCTCGGCCACGGTGTCGTTCACCACCTGCGCCGAGGCGCCGGGATAGGTCGCCGTCACCTGCACTGCCGGCGGCACGATCGAGGGGAACTGCGCCACCGGAATCCGCGTCATCGCGATGATGCCGGCGATCGTCAGCACGATCGCGATCACCATCGCGAAGCGTGGGCGGTCGATGAAGAAGGAGGGGATCATCGGCTCAGCCCGGTGTGGCCGGCGAGGGTATCACCTTCGCGTTCGCCTTGACCCCGGGATGCACCTTCTCGATCCCGTCGACGATCACCTTCGCGCCGATGGCAAGCCCGCGCGCGATCGTCGCGGTCGCCGGCGTGGTCGAGGCGAGCTTCACATCGGTCCGCGCCACCTTGCCGTCCTTGCCGACGGTCAGCACATAGTCGCCCACCTGGTCGGCCAGCACCGCGTCGCGCGGCAGCACGATCTTCTGCTCCGGCGTGCGGCTGCGCACGATGACGGTGACGAACTCGCCGCTTGTCAGCATCCGGTCGCTGGTGCGCGCTTTGCCGAGCCCCTTGATCACCGGGTTCGGAATCGTCCCCTGCATCGCGAGGCTGTCAGTCGATGCGCTGATCTGGTTGCCGGTGAAGTCGAGCGTGCCTTTCTGCGGGTCCAATCGCCCGTCCGGCAGCTTCACCCGCAGCACCACGCCGGCGAGCCCGCCCTGTTTGGCCAGCTGGTCGCCAAGGCGGATGGCGTCGCGCGTCGGCATCGAGAACACGATATTCATCGGGTCCTGGCTCACCACGGTCGCGAGCGTGCCGGTATTCGGTCCGACGACATTGCCGACATTCACCGCACTCGCGCCGATCCGCCCGTCGAGCGGCGCGCGGATCTCGGTATAGGCGAGGTTGATCGCCGCCGTCTCGCGCGCCGCCTCGGCGGCTTGCAGCTTGGCCGCGGCACTTTCCGCCGCCGCCCTGTCGTCGTCGTAGGTCGATTGCCGGCCCGCCGGTGTATGCAGAAGCTTGGCCGCGCGCTCCAGCGTCAGTTTCGCGTTGTCGAGCGTTGCCTGCGCGTCGGCGACATTCGCCTTCGCCTGGTCGAACGCCGCCTGGTATGGCCCCGGCTCGATTACGTAGAGCAGCTGTCCCTTCCTTACCTCCGCCCCCTGGCGGAACTGGCGCTGTTCCAGATAGCCGGTCACCCGCGGGACGAGATTGACGATGTGCGCCGCCTGAATGCGCCCGATGAAACTGTCCTGCTGGTAAACCTTTCGCGGTTTGACGATCACGACGCTGACCACCGGCGGCGGCGGTGCCGCGGCGCTGGCCGCTTCGCCGCCCAAGCCGAGACCGAAGACAAGGGCGATAGCGGCGGCGCGGCAGGCCGTGGCGTGAAACGGTCGTCGCATGCGGTTCCTCTTGGTCGTGTGCTGATCGGGTCGTGCGTGGGCGACAGGAGAGAGATCGGCGTGGCCGGCGGCACGGCAAGGCCCGGACGCGCAAAAACGGCAAGTCTGCTGTCCTGCCTCCTGATAATTGAAACGGGGCCGCGCGGTCAATCGCGCGGCCCCGTCCGCCAGCCGGTTATGCGGGAGCCTCCGGCATCGTTTATGCGGTTTGCTCGTTGGTGATGCAGCCTGGGTCAGAACGAAATCTGCGTCGCCTGCATCACCTGCGGCAGCGCGCGGATCGCGGCGAGTGCCGCCTCCGGCAGGGTCTCGTCGATCGAGATCAGGCACACCGCATCGCCGCCCTTCTCGGTCCGGCCGAGATGGAAGGTCGCGATGTTGATGCCCTTCTCGGCGAGAATGGCGCTGCACTGGGCGATGAATCCCGGCTTGTCGCGGTTGGTCACATAGAGCATGTGCCGGCCGAAATCGGCCTCGACCTTGATGCCCTTCACCTCGACCAGCCGCGGCTTGGCCCCGCCGAACAGCGTGCCCGACACGGTGCGCGTCTGCTCGTCGGTCGTCACCGAAACGCGGATCAGCGTCTGGTATTCGCAGTCGCGGTCGAACACCGTCTCAGCCAGCTCGATCCCGTGATCCCGCGCGAAGACCGGCGCGTTGACCATGTTCACGCCCTCCATCATCGGCGCGAGCAGCCCGGCGAACAGCGCGGCCGAGAGCGGGCGCTGGTTCACATGCGCGGCCGCACCTTCATATTCGATGCCGACCTTGCGGATCACGCCCTGCCGCGCCTCGGTCAGCTGCCCCGCGAAACTGCCGAGCAGCTGGCACAGCTCCATGTAGGGCTTCAGCCGTGGCGCGTCCTCGGCCGAGACCGAGGCCATGTTGATCGCGTTCGTCACCGCCCCGGTCAGCAGGAAATCGCTGATCTGCTCGGCCACCTGCAAGGCCACGTTCTCCTGCGCCTCGGTCGTCGCCGCCCCCAGATGCGGGGTGCAGACCACGTTCGGCAGCTCGAAGAGCGGGCTGTCCTTCGCCGGCTCGACCTCGAACACGTCGAGCGCCGCCCCCGCCACATGGCCCGATTTCAGCGCGTCGTACAGCGCCGCCTCGTCGATCAGCCCGCCGCGCGCGCAGTTGATGATCCGCACGCCCGCTTTCGTCTTCGTAAGGCTTTCGCGCGAGAGGATGTTGCGCGTCTGCTCGGTCAGCGGCGTGTGCAGGGTGATGAAATCCGCCCGCGCCAGCACCGTGTCCAGATCCGCCTTCTCGACGCCGAGCGTCGTTGCCCGCGCCTCGGTCAGATAGGGGTCATAGGCCAGCACGCGCATCTTCAGCCCGAGCGCGCGGTCGGCGACGATCGAGCCGATATTGCCGGCGCCGATCAGCCCGAGCGTCTTGCCGGTCAGCTCGACGCCCATAAACCGGTTCTTCTCCCACTTCCCCGCCTTGGTCGAGGCCGAGGCCTCCGGCAGGTCGCGGGCCAGCGCGAACATCATGCCGATCGCGTGCTCGGCGGTGGTGATGGCGTTGCCATAGGGCGTGTTCATCACCACCACGCCGCGCGCGGTGGCCGATTTCACGTCCACATTGTCGACGCCGATGCCGGCACGGCCGATCACCTTGAGGTTGGTCGCCGCATCCAGCAGCTCGCGCGTCACCTTGGTCGCGGAGCGGATGGCGAGCCCGTCGAACGCGTCGATGATCTCGCGCAGTTCCGCCGGGGCGAGCCCGGTCTTCACCGTCACGTCGATGCCGCGCCGCTTGAAGATGTCGATGGCGGCGGGGGAAAGCTTGTCGCTGATCAGAACCTTGGGCATGTCTCAGGCCTTCGCGGAAATGTCGGAATGAACGGTGTCGATCGCCCAGTCGATCCAGGGCAGCAGCGCCTCGATGTCGGCGGTCTCGACCGTCGCACCGCCCCAGATCCGCAGCCCCGGCGGCGCGTCGCGATAGGCGCCGATGTCATGGGCGACGCCCTCGGCCTCCAGCAGCGCGGCCACCCGCTTCGCCGCCTTCGCCTGCGCCTCGGCATCGAGGGCGGCGAACCACGGCGCGGCGATGACGAGGCAGATCGACGTGCAGGAGCGGATCGCCGGGTCGGCGGCAAGGAACGCCACCCGCTCATTGCCCTCGGCCCAGCGCGCGATCGCCGCGAGATTCCGTTCCGAACGCGCAATCATGGCCTTGAGCCCGCCGATGCCCTCGGCCCAGCGCAGCCCGTCCAGCGCGTCCTCCACCGCCAGCATCGACGGGGTGTTGATCGTCTCGCCGGCGAAAATCCCCTCGATCAGCTTGCCGCCCGAGGTCAGGCGGAAAATCTTCGGCAGCGGCCGCTCCGGCTTGAACGTCAGCAACCGTTCGACCGCGCGCGGCGACAGCGCCAGCATCCCGTGCGCCGCCTCGCCGCCCAGCGCCTTCTGCCACGACCAGGTCACCACATCGAGCTTGTCGAACGGCAACTCCATCGCGAACGCGGCCGAGGTCGCATCCGCGATCACCAGCCCTTCGCGATCCGCCGGAATCCAGTCGCCGTTCGGAATCCGCGCGCCCGAGGTCGTGCCGTTCCAGGCCAGCACCACGTCATGGCTGAAATCGACGGCGGCGAGATCGGGAAGTTGTCCGTAGGGCGCCTTCAGCACCCGCGCATCGGCGAGCTTGAGCTGCTTGAGCACATCGGTCGCCCAGGCCTCGGAGAAACTCTCGAACGCCAGCACGTCGACCGGCCGCGCGCCCAGCATCGACCACAGCGCCATCTCGACGGCGCCGGTATCCGAGGCGGGAACGATGCCGAGCCGCCAGTCGGCCGGCAGGCCGAGAATGTCGCGCGAGCGGGTAATCACCTCGGCGAGCTTCGCCTTCGGCTCCTTGGCGCGGTGGCTGCGGCCGAGCATCGCGCCGGAAAGCGCCGCAAGGGTGAAGCCGGGCCGCTTGGCGCAGGGGCCGGAGGAAAAATTCGGATTATGGGGGCGAGTATGCGGCTTCGCGTGCGCGGCCGCGGCGGCGTCTGCCATCAGATGGTCTCCCTTGCAGAAGATAAGCGCCCCGGTGGGGGGGCGTGACCCGCCGCGGGATGTATCCGGCTTTTCGCGCCGCCGCAAGCAAAACCGTGCGCCGCCTCAGCGCGCGTCCCTCATGGCTGCAATCAGGAATTCGCGATTGCCATCCCCGCCCTCGATCGGGCTGGGGATGATGCCGAGCCCCCGCCAGCCGGGAAGCTGCGCGAACCAGTCGCCGATCTCGCCGCACACACGTTCATGCACGGCGGCATCGCGCACGATCCCGCCCTTGCCGACCGCCTCCGGCCCCGCCTCGAATTGCGGCTTGATCAGCGCCACCGCAAAGGCGTCCTTCCCGCACAGGGCGAGCCCCGCCGGCAGCACCTTGCGCAGTCCGATGAAACTCACGTCGCACACCACAGCACCCAGCCCGTCCGGAATCCCCGTGGCCGAAAGGTCGCGCGCGTTCACGCCCTCATGCAGACGCACCCGCGCATCTTCGCGCAGGGCAGGGGCCATCTGCCCGTGGCCGACATCCACCGCATGCACCAGTGCCGCGCCGCGCGCGAGCAGCACCTCGGTGAACCCGCCGGTCGAGGCGCCGATATCGAGGCAGATCCGGTTTTCCGGTGACAATCCGAAATGATCGAGGGCCGCGATCAGCTTCAGCGCCCCGCGAGACACCCACGCGGCGCCGGCATCGGCCACGCTCAGCGCCTCGTCGTCGCCCACCATCTCGCCGGGTTTGCCGATCGTCCGCCCGCCGGCGCTCACCAGGCCGCGCCGGATCGCCTCCTGCGCCCGCGCCCGGCTCGCGAAATGCCCGCGCGCGACGAGGGCGAGATCGGCCCGGCCGCGCGCCACGCCGGTCTCAGCCGCGGGCGAGCCGCTTCGCGGTGCGCAGCAGGATCTGCCGGTCCTCCGCGGCACAGGCGCGGTAAAGCCGCATCAGCGCCAGTTCGTCGCCTTGCAGCGAGCCGGTCTCCCCGGAGACGAGATAGGCAATCGAGGTGCCGAGAACCTTGGCGATCCGTTCAAGATTCTCCCGAACCTGCCCGGCCCGGTCGGTTTCCCATTGCGCAATCGCCGAGCGCGACACGCCAAGCTGGGACGCGAATTCGTCCTGGGTGAGATTGTTCGCCAGCCGGAGAGCACGGATCCTCTGCCCGACCGATTCCGGTGGTGCCTGTTTCTTCGTTGCCATGCGCTCACCATAACGGCAAGGTTACGTCAACGCCAGTTCCACCATGCGATTTACGCCAAAAAAATGTTAAGAAATATAGTTTTTAGCGTCAGTGTGCGTGATATTCACGTTATTCTATGTCATTTGTGTCAAAAAATTAAAATTGAGATCTTCCGTGCTGTTTTCACGTGCGGCAAATGTCCCAATGCCCGCCATCCGATACGCTTGGCCACCCTGTTAACGCGACCGGCGCCGCCGCCCGACCCTCGCCGATGCCACGCCGACAGCCGGCCTGACAGTCAGCGCCGCAGCCGCGCGATGAAAAACCCGTCCATCCCACCGCGGTCGGCCCACATGCCGGGATGGGTGGCGACATCGCCCTCCGCCGTCACCGCCGCCTCCAGCCCGGGCACCTCCGCAGGGAAGATGGGCGCCCGCCGCAGCCCGAGCCGCGCCATGGCGGCTTCAATTCGCGCGGCACCCTCCTCCGGTTGCAGCGAGCACACGGCGTAGACCAGCGTTCCCCCCGGCGCGAGCATCGCCACGGCGGCATCGAGCAGTTGGTCCTGCATGGCCGCGCAAGCCTCGATGTCGCGGGGCCGCCGCAGATGCACGATTTCCGGATGCCGGCGGATCGTGCCCGTCGCCGAACACGGCGCATCCAGCAGGATCGCGTCGAAGGGCGCCGCCGGCCGCCAGTTCAGCGCGTCCGCCGCGATCGTCTCCGCCGCGAACCCGAGTCGCCCGAGATTTTCCCGCAGCCGGCCCAGCCGGCGCGCATCGCGGTCCAGCGCCGTCACCCGTGCGCCCGAAGCGGCGAGCTGCGCCGTCTTTCCGCCCGGGGCTGCGCAGAGATCGAGCACGCGCCGCCCGGCGACATCGCCGAGCAGCCGCGCCGGCAGCGCCGCCGCCGCGTCCTGCACCCAGAGCGTGCCCGCGGCGTAGCCGTAAAGCTGGGTCACGTCGGTTCCCGCCGGCAGCCGCACCGATCCGCTCGGCAGCCGCTCGCCGCCCTCAGGCATCGCGACGCCGTCCTTCAGCGTCAGGTCGAGCGGCGCCTCGGCCTGATGCGCGGTGGCGATCGCCCGCGCCGCCGCCCCCCACGAGGCCCAGAGCCAGGCCGGCGTGTCCAGCCGCGGCGAATCGAGCGCCTCCAGCGCCGCCGCCCCCTCGGCGCTCACCTTGCGCAGCACCGCGTTCACCAGCCCGGCGAACTTGCCGAGCCCGCGCGCATGCGCGAGCCCCACCGCGGTACTCACCGCCGCGTGCGCCGGCGCGCCGAGCAGCACGAGCTGTGCGGCGCCGATCCGCAGCATATGCCGCACCGCCGGAGGCGGCGCCCGCCTCAGATGGGTTTCAAGAACAGCATCGAGGCTGCCGAGCCGCCGCAGCACGGCGGCCGCGATCCGGTGCGCCGCCGCACGATCGCGTGGGGCGATGTCCGGCAGTCCGGCGAGTGCGACGTCCAGCGGCACGCGCCGGTCCAGAACGGCGGACAGCAATACGAACGCCGCATCGCGGGTCGGGTCGGCCCCTGTCTTGCTCATGCGCACCATGCAACTTTGGGGAAAAACGGGATGGTGGAGCTGAGGGGAATCGAACCCCTGACCTCCTCATTGCGAACGAGGCGCTCTCCCAACTGAGCTACAGCCCCATCCCTGTTGCGGCCAATCGCGCACCCTGAGCCGGAAGTCAAGCCATCAAAGCCGCCTTGTCACGTTGCGCGAAACGCCATGCTTCGCTAACCCGGCAGCGAACCCCCAGGAGGTGACGATGCTCGGATCGGTATTCTGGCTCCTCGACGAGGCGATCCAGATCTATGTCTACATCATGATCGCAGCGGCGATCTTCAGCTGGCTGATGGCGTTCGGCGTGCTCGATACCCGCAACCACATCGTCTACCGGATCGAGGAATTCCTCCTCCGCGCGACCGAACCCTTCCTCGCGCCGTTCCGTCGCTTCATCCCGGCGATCGGCGGGATCGACATTTCCTTCATCGTCGGGTTCCTGCTGCTGCGCGCATTGCAGATCTTCCTCGCCGGGCTTTATGCCCATCTCGCCGTGATGGGCTACCGGTGAGCGGCGCGGTGTCCGCCCGCATCATCGACGGCAAGGCCGTCGCCGCATCCCTGCGCGCCGAGGTCGCCGCCCGCGCCGCCGCGCTGCCCTACACGCCCGGCCTCGTCGTCGTGCTCGTCGGCGAAGACCCGGCGAGCCAAGTCTACGTGCGCAACAAGGAGCGCGCGGCAACGGCGGCCGGCATCGCCGGCGAAACCATCCGCCTGCCCGCGACCACAAGCCAGGCCGAGCTTCTCGCCGTGATCGACCGCCTCAACCGCGATGCGGCTGTGGATGGCATCCTCGTCCAGCTCCCCCTGCCGGCCGGGCTCGATGCCGGGGCGGTCATCCGCGCGATCGACCCGGCCAAGGATGTCGACGGCTTCCACCCCGACAATGTCGCCGCCCTCGCGCTCGGCGCGCCCTTTCTCGTGCCCTGCACTCCGCGCGGCGTGATGAAGCTGCTCGATGCCGCCGGCATCGCCCCGCGCGGCGCCCGCGCCGTGGTGCTCGGCCGTTCCAACATCGTCGGTCGGCCGATGGCCGCGCTGCTGCTCGCCGCCGATGCCACCGTCACCATCGCGCATTCCCGCACCCGCGATCTGCCGGCCGAATGCCGCCGCGCCGATATCCTCGTCGCCGCGGTCGGCCGCGCCGAAATGGTCAAGGGCGACTGGATCGCCCCTGGCGCGACAGTCATCGATGTTGGCATCAACCGCACGGCGGCGGGCGGGCTGGTCGGCGATGTCGCTTACGCGGAAGCCGCCGCGGTTGCTGGCGCGATCACGCCGGTTCCCGGCGGCGTCGGCCCGATGACCATTGCCTGCCTGCTGGAAAACACCCTGATCGCCGCCGCTTCCCGCCGCTTCTGACCCCGAGTCGGAGGGGCGTGGCTCAGGCCTTGCGCGTCACGGCGCGCCCGGCGCGACCAGCGCGCAGCCGGTCGGCCCGCCGCGCAGCGCGTGGCAGGCATTCACCGCCGTGTCATGCGGCAGGTCAACGAACCGGGCGCGATAGAACCGCCCGTGCGCCGTCGCCACCGGTTCGACCACCGGCTGCGCCCTGATCAGCATCGCCACCGCGGCCAGCTCGGCGATGCCGAGCGCCGCCTTGGCGTGGGCCGGCGTGTCGTAGGCGCCGACCTGTATGCTCCAGCGCCCGCCGCCCAGCGTCCGCGTCGTCGCCGCCGCGTGAGCCGCCGCCAGCCGCATCGTCGCATGCGCCGATGCCGGCACCACGGGCGGTGTCGGCCGTGGCGCCGGCATGCGCTGCGCCGGGGCGGGCGCCGTCACCGGTGGCCCATCCAGTACCGGGGTCGCCGCCTCGGCCGAGGGGATCAGCGAAAACCCGCCAAAAACATCATGCCGTCGCGCCGGTGGCCGCCCGCGCGCGGCGATGGGCGCGGGCGCTGGTGCTGGCGAGCGGTTTTGCCGCATCGCGAGCTGCGCCTCGTTCAGCCGCGAGGTCGCCGCCTCGTCGGCGCCCGGCCGCATGCCAGCCGGAATCCGCGCCGGAAGCTGGTTCATCGCCACGGCCTCCGCCCCGGAGGTTCCTGCCGGGTACACGCCGGCGATCCGCGGGGCGATCATCGCGACATAGTGCCGCGTCTCCGCCGGCAGGGGCTGGCGATAGTCGAGATAGTCGTCGAGCCGCCCCGGTCCCGCGTTGTAGGCGGCCAGGAAGCCGGGCGAGCCGTAGATCTCGTACATCTGATGGATGTACGCAGTCCCGGCCATGATGTTGTCGCGCGGGTTGAACGGGTCCGGCCCCAGCCCGTAGCGGGCCGCCATTTCCTGGTAGGTCTGCGGTTCGAGCTGCATCAGCCCCATCGCCCCGGCGCTGGAGACGGTGAGATGCCCGTTCATGTATTCATGACCGCCGGATTCGACGCGCATCACCTCGCGGATCCATTTCGCCGGCACGTCGAACCGGGTCGAGGCCTGCACGATATAGGGACCCCACGGGTCGCCCGGCGGCCCCGGCGGCCGGTAATCGGCCGGCGCGTTGGCGGCGTAGCGCGCGGCGAGCTGGCTCGGGCTCAGGCTGGCCTGGTGCGACGAACACGCGGCGAGGAGCGCGAGCGCCGAGAGCCCGGCAAGCTGGCCGAGCCGGCGGCGCCACTGGCGGGGCATGACCGGCGCGCGCGGGGCGGGGGTGAACGCAGTGGTCAACGCATGTCTCCCATCGCAGAAGCGGGGCGGCGCGCGGCGGCGGCCTGAGTTGCCCCTTGCGCCGGAAGCCTCGACCGGCACATGAAATTCATCCCATAAGCGCTTAACTTATAGCCGATTTCAAGGCAACATGATTCTGCGCGCCGTGGTGTCGGTCCGCGCCCGGAGGCCAGTTCATGAGATTTGTCCCGCCGCCCGTCCTGCTGCCCCTCCTTGTTCTCTGCCTTGCCGGTTGCGCCACGAATGTCCAGCCGCCGCCCCGCGCCGCCGGCCTCGCCGGCGAGGTGGTGGCGGTTCGCCCCGTCGCCCCTGGGGCGCGCCGCCTCGTGCTCGGCGCGCTCGGGGTCGACACCACACCCTCCGCCGCGCCGGCCAGCGAATATATCGTCCGTCTCGGCGATGGCAGTGTCGTCTCCGTGGTCGAGCCGGGGATGCCCACCTTGCGCCGCGGCGCCGCGGTACGCCTGATCGAGACCGATCCGCCGCGATTGCTGCCCGCTTCGCCCTGACCCCGGCGCCTTGCCGTGCAGTCACCGCTTGCCAAGCGGTGGCGCGCTTCCCAATTCCCGTTCCTGACACACCGCATCGGCCGCAACTCCGGGGAGGGGCGATGAACGAACGCAGGCTGGGCAGATCGCTGGTCGTCTCCGCGCTGGGCTTCGGCTGCATGGCCCTGGCCGGACCTGATGCCGCCGCCGAGGCGCTGGTTCGCCGCGCCGTCGAGCGCGGTGTCAGCTTCTTCGATACCGCCGATGTCTATGGTCTCGGCGCCAGCGAAAGCCTGCTCGGGCGCTGCCTCGCGCCGGTCCGCGATCAGGTCGTGCTGGCCACCAAATCCGGCATCCGCCGCGCGCCTGACGGCGCCTTTCTCGGCATCGACGGCTCGCCCGCCCATCTGCGCGCCAGTTGCGAGGCCAGCCTGCGCCGCCTTGGCACCGGCACGATCGACCTGCTGATCCTCCACCGTATCGATCCCGCCATTCCGGTCGAGGAATCGGTGGGCGAGATGTCCCGCCTTGTCGCCGAAGGCAAGGTGCGGTTCCTCGGCCTGTCCGAGGCGGCGCCGGACACCATCCGCCGTGCCCATGCCACTCATCGCCTCGCCGCGGTCGAGAGCGAATACTCGCTCTTGACCCGCGACCCCGAGGGCGAAACGCTGGCCTGCCTGCGCGCGCTGAATATCGGCTTCATCGCCGCCTCGCCACTTGCCCGCGGCCTGCTCACAGGCACGCTGCACCGGCCTGAAGACCTGCCCGAGGCCGATGCGAGGCGCGCCCAGCCGCGCTTCTTCGCCGAGAATTTCGCCCGCAACGTCGCCCTCGTTCGCATCGTCGAGGATATGGCGCACCGCCTGCGCTGCACCCCGGCACAGCTGGCGCTCGCCTTCCTTCTCGCTCAGGGCAGCGACGTGGTGCCGATTCCCGGACCGTGCTCGGAGGCGGAATTCGATGAAAACATTGGCGCGCTCGAGGTTCCGCTCTCGGCCGAGGATCTCGGCCGTCTCGTCCGGGCGGTGCCGCCAGGCGCTGCCGCAGGCGCCCGCCAGGTGCCCGAGCAGATGGCGACGCTCGGGCGCTGAGGCGACCGGCCTGCGCGCGTCCCGGTGCCGCCAGCTACGGCGTCGCGCGCGCCTCTCCTTGCGCGGTCAGGTCTCGAAGCCGGTGCAGCGCCGTCCCTGGATCATCGCGAGAAATTCCCGCCGCGTCGAGGCGTCGTCGCGGAACGCGCCGAGCATCCGGCTCGTCACCATCGAAACGCCGGGCTTGTGCACCCCGCGGGTCGACATGCACTCGTGCCCCGCCTCGATCACCACGGCGACGCCGCGCGGCTGCAACACCTCGTTGATCGTGTTGGCGATCTGCGCCGTCAGCTTCTCCTGGATCTGCAGTCGCCGCGCATAGGCATCCACCACGCGGGCGAGCTTGCTGATCCCCACCACCCGCCGGTTCGGCAGATAGGCGACATGCGCCACCCCGATGATCGGCACCATGTGATGCTCGCAATGCGACTCGACGCGGATGTCGCGCAGCAACACCATCTCGTCATAGCCCTCGGTTTCTTCGAAGGTGCGCGAGAGAATCGCCTCCGGATCTTCGCGATAGCCGCGGAAGAAATCCTCATAGGCGCGGGCCACGCGGGCGGGCGTGTCGATCACGCCTTCGCGGGTCGCGTCGTCTCCGGCCCAGCGGATCAGGGTGCGGATGGCTGCCTCGGCCTCCTCGCGGCTGGGGCGGTCGTCATGGACGGTGTTGTCGAGCTGGTGCGGCGGCGTGCGGATATCCACGGGTTTGTCTCCCTTATTGTCGGGCACGGCCGTCATCCAGCCGCTGAATGAGACCGGATATGGTCGGGGATTCCATCCCTGCAACCCGCGCGCGCATCATCGTGTGCCGTCATCGCGCCATTGGGCGGGCGCGAGGCGCATCCGCCGCCTCAGTGCAGCCGGTGGTCGGCGTGCGGGCTGTCGAGGCTGAAGCCCGGCGTCGGCACGTCGAACTCCTCGCCGCTATCCACCGCGACCATGTGAAAAATCCCCGACATGAAGCCCGAGGGCGTTTCCAGCGGTGTGCCCGAAGTGTATTCGAACGTGTCGCCGGGGTCGAGCACCGGCTGCTCGCCCACCACACCCGGTCCGTGAACGTGCTGGACATGGCCGGTGGCATCGGTGATCGTCCAGGTCCGGCGCAAGAGCTGTGCCGTCACCTGCCCGACATTCTCGATCCGCACCTGATAGGCCCAGACGAAATGACGGTCGTCCGGGCGCGACTGATCTTCAAGGAAGATGGCCCGGATGCTGACCTTGATCCTGGCATCTTCGTTGACGAACAGGTCGCCGGTCTGGTGAACGCGTCGGGTCGTCATGGCGTCGCCGCTATCGTCTCCTATGGCCGCTTCCCGACCTTCATCAATTTGTAAACCCCGCCACGGCGGAGGACAAGCCGTGCCCCCATTCCCCCGGGCGTGACCGCGCGGCGGATCGGGAGTAGGTAGGCGCCATGCACAGGCTTTCGGTCGCGGCGCTGCGCCGCGCGCTCACCCGCCGCGGCGCCGCCGCCCTTGCCTTCTGTCTTGCCGCCGGCGCGGCCGTCCCCGGCGCGTGTGCCGCTTCGCCGGACCTGCCGGCGCTGCGCGCGCCCTATGGCGCCTACATGGCCGGCGCCTATGCCGCCCAGACCGGCGACAACGAGGCCGCGGCGCATTATTTCGGCGCCGCCCTCGCGCGCGACCCCGGCAATGCCGCCCTTGCCAGCCAGTCCTTTCTCAGCGCCCTGCTGGCTGGCCGGCCTGACGCGGCGCGGCTTGCCGTCCGCCTGCCGGGCGACCCGCTCGCCGCCATGACCCTGGCCGATGCCGCGGTTCGCCGGGGCGACTGGAAAGCCGCCGCCGCCCATTTCGCCAGCCTCCCCGCCGAAGGGCTGACCGGACTGGTCCGGCCGCTGCTGCTCGCCTGGTGCGAGGCGGGCGACGCCGACTACGGCGCCGCCATCGCGCGTCTCGGCCGCGCCGCGCAGGCCGGCGCCTTCGCCCCGATCGACCACCTGAACGCGGCCCTCATCGCCGACATGGCAGGGCGTGAGGCGCAGGCGGCCCGGCTCTATGCCGTTACCGCCGCCACCAGCGCCGGGCCGCCCAGCCTGCGGCTTGCCCAGGCGCTGGCCAGCTTCGCCGCACGCGGCGGCCATCCCGCCCAGGCCCGCGCCATTCTCGCCGCGCTCGTCGCCGCCCATCCCGATCTCGGCATTGCCCTGTCCGCGCTCGAACGCGCCGCCGCCACCCCGGTCATCGGTTCCGCCGGTGACGGCATCGCCGAGGCCTATCTGACCCTCGCCGGCACGATAAACCGCCGGCAGGACCCGCTGCTTCGCCGCCTCCTGCTCCGCTTCGCGCTGCGCCTGCGCCCGAACCTTGCCGCCGCCCGCATGCTCGCCGCCGATGACGATGTGCAGGACAAGCACCCCCACGCCGCCGCGGCGCTGCTCGCCGCCATCCCTCCAGATGATCCGCTCTACGCGCCCGCCCTGCTTCAGCGCGCCAACATCCTGATCGGCCTCGGCCAGGGGCGTCCGCTGCTGTCGGCGCTGGCGGCGCTGGCCAAAGCCCATCCGCGCGCCACCGAACCGCTCGCCCTCGCCGCGGATATCGAACGCGCCGCCGGCGACAACGCCGCCGCCATCCGCCTGTCCACCGCCGCGATCGCCCGCGCCGGCCAGCCGCTGCCGGCCCGCGCCTGGTCGCTGTTCTACGCCCGCGCCATCGCCGAGGATCATGCCGGCCAGTGGAAACCCGCCGAGGCCGATCTGCACGAGGCGCTCGCCCTGTCGCCCGGCCAGCCTTTCGTGCTCAACTATCTGGCCTATTCCTGGGCCCTGCGCGGCGAGCGCCTGGCCGAGGCCGAGCGGATGCTGCGCCAGGCCCTCGCCGTCGATCCGCGCGAGGGCGCGATCATCGACAGTCTCGGCTATGTCCTGCTGCGCGAGGGCAAGCTCGCCGAAGCGACGACGACGCAGATCCACGCCGTCCACCTCGCCCCGGACGATCCCGAGGTGAACGCCCACCTCGCCGACATCTATGCCGCCGCCGGTCACCGTCTCGCCGCCGAGCACCAGTGGGAGCGCGCGCTCTCCCTGCATCCCGACGCGAAGCTGCGCGCCCGCATCGAGGCCCGGCTCAAGGCCGCCGCCGCAAGCTGAGAGACCCCGACATGACCGACGCTGCCCCCGGCTTCGCCTGCGCGAAGGTGAACCTCCATCTCCATGTCACCGGCCGGCGGGCCGATGGCTACCACCTGCTCGACAGTCTCGTGGTCTTTCCGCCGGTCGGCGACGAACTGGCGATCGCGCCCGCCGCCGGCCTGTCGCTTGCGGTCGATGGCCCCTTCGCTGCGGCGCTGTCCGGCGAGGATGACAATCTCGTCCTCCGTGCCGCGTCCCGCTTCGCCGTGCATGCCGGCCGCGCGCCGGAGGCCGCCTTCCGCCTGACCAAGTCGCTGCCCGTCGCCTCGGGCATCGGCGGCGGCTCGGCCGATGCCGCGGCGGCGCTGCGCCTGCTCGCGGCGCGCTGGAACGTGCCCATCCCGCCCGATCTCGCTCTCGGCCTCGGCGCCGATGTTCCGGTCTGCCTCGCCCGGCGCCCGGCGCGGATGTCCGGCATCGGCGAGATCCTCGCCCCCGCGCCCGCGCTGCCGCCCTTCGGCCTGCTGCTGGTCAATCCCGGTATCGCGGTCTCGACCCCGGCCATTTTCCGCGCCCGCGCCGGCGGGTTTTCGCCCCCGGCGGTGCTGCCCGCGCGCTGGCCGACCGCCGCGCGCATGGCGACCGACCTCGCCCGCCTCGGCAACGACCTGCAATCCGCCGCCATCACCCTCGCGCCCGTCATCGCTGAGGTGCTCGCCGCCATCGCGGTCTCCGACTCCTGCCTGCTGGCGCGGATGAGCGGCTCGGGGGCGACCTGTTTCGGCGTGTTTCCCGATGCCGAGGCCGCCCGCCGCGCCGCCGTCCGCCTCAACCGCGCGGATTGGTGGTGCTGGGGCGGCGAGGGGCAGATGGCGCCGGCGCAGGGCTGAACCCGCACGCCCCCGGTTGCATCCCCCGCCCGGGACGGGCAAGACGCGGCAAGACGGAGCACGAACCATGCGCGCAGGCATCATCCTCTTCCCCGGCATCAACCGCGAACGCGACATCGCCATCGCCCTCGAGGCGAGCCTAGGCGCCAGGCCGCGCCTCGTCTGGCACCGCGAGACCGACCTCGCCGGGCTCGACCTCGTGGTGATCCCCGGCGGCTTCTCCTATGGCGATTACCTGCGCTGCGGCGCGATGGCGGCGCAGTCCCCGGTGATGCGCGCCGTGGTCGAGCACGCGAAGCGCGGCGGCTACGTGCTCGGCGTCTGCAACGGCTTCCAGATCCTCACCGAGGCGCAGCTTCTCCCCGGCGCGCTGCTGCGCAATGCCGGGCTGCGTTTCCTCTCGATGGACTGCCGCCTCCGCGTCGAGCGCAACGACACGGTCTTCGCCGGCCGGTATGACAAGGGCGCTGTCTTCCGCGCCCCGATGGCGCATGGCGACGGCAACTACATCGCCGATTCCGAAACGCTCGACCGTCTGGAAGGCGAGGGGCTGGTTGCCTTCCGCTATGTCGATGCGACCGGTGCCGCGACGGAAGCCGCCAATCTCAACGGCTCCGCCCGCAACATCGCCGGCATCTACGCCCCCGGCCTGCGCATTCTCGGCCTGATGCCGCACCCGGAAAACCTGGTCGACCCGGCTACCGGCGGCATCGACGGCAAACCCCTGTTCGACAGTCTCAACGCCATCGGGAGGGCGGCATGAACCCCACGGTGATCGACGCCGCGCTGGCCCGCTCCTTTGGTCTGGCCGCCGAGGAATACGACCGCGTCCTCGCCATCATGGGCCGGGTGCCGACGCTCACCGAGCTCGGCATCTTCTCGGTCATGTGGTCCGAGCACTGCTCCTACAAATCCTCCCGCATCTGGCTGAAAACGCTGCCGACCACCGCCCCCTGGGTCATCCACGGCCCCGGCGAGAATGCCGGCGTGGTCGATATCGGCGAGGGCAGGGCGGCGATCTTCAAGATGGAGAGCCACAACCACCCGAGCTTCATCGAGCCCTACCAGGGGGCCGCGACCGGCGTCGGCGGCATCCTGCGCGACGTCTTCACCATGGGGGCCCGCCCGGTCGCCAACCTCAACGCCCTGCGCTTCGGCGACCCGTCGCTGCCGGTGACGAAGCGCGTGGTCGATGGCGTGGTCCGCGGCATCGGCGGCTACGGCAACTGCGTCGGCGTGCCCACCGTCGGCGGCGAGACCAATTTCCACCCCTCCTACAACGGCAATCCGCTGGTCAACGCGATGACCGTCGGCATCGCCGATCAAGACCGCATCTTCCTCTCCGCCGCCGCCGGAATCGGCAACCCGGTCGTCTATGTCGGCTCGAAGACGGGGCGCGACGGCATCCACGGCGCCACTATGGCCTCCGCCGAATTCGGCGCCGACGCCGAGGAAAAGCGCCCCACCGTGCAGGTCGGCGACCCCTTCATCGAGAAGCTGCTGATCGAGGCCTGCCTCGAACTGATGGCGACCGACGCCATCGTCGCGATTCAGGACATGGGCGCCGCCGGCCTCACCTCCTCCTCGGTCGAGATGGCGGGGAAGGGCGGCGTCGGCATCGAGCTTGAGCTTGATGCCGTCCCCCAGCGCGAGACCGGCATGTCCGCCTACGAGATGATGCTCTCCGAAAGCCAGGAGCGCATGCTGATCGTCCTCCAGCCCGGCCGCGAGGCCATGGCCCGCGCCATCTTCGAGAAATGGGAGCTGGACTTCGCCGTCATCGGCCGCATCACCGATACCGGCCGCATCGTGGTGCGCCATCAGGGCCGCACCGAGGCGGATATCGAGCTTGCCCCGCTGGCCGATCAGGCGCCGCTCTACGAGCGCCCCTGGGTGGAACCCGCGAAACCCGCCCCGCTTGGCCCGGTCGAAAGCCCGGTCGCGCCCGGCGCCGCCCTGCTCGCCCTCATCGGCTGCCCCGACCTCGCCTCCCGCGCCTGGATCTGGAACCAGTATGACGGCACCGTCGGCGGGCAGACGCTGCGCCGCCCCGGCCAGGCCGACGCCGCCATCGTCCGCATCGAGGGTAGCCGCCGCGCCCTCGCACTCACCACCGATTGCACGCCGCGCTACTGCGTCGCCGACCCCGAGACCGGCGGCGCGCAGGCCGTCGTCGAATCCTGGCGCAACATCACCGCGACCGGCGCCACCCCCCTCGCGGTGACCGACAACCTGAATTTCGGCAACCCAGAAAAACCCGCGATCATGGGCCAGATCGTCGCCGCCATCCGCGGCATGGGCGAAGCCTGCCGCGCGCTCGACTACCCGATCGTCTCCGGCAACGTCTCCCTCTACAACGAGACCGAAGGCACCGCGATCCTGCCCACCCCGGCGATCGGCGGCCTCGGCGTCATCGAGGATGGCGCCGCCGCCACCGGCATCGCCCTCGCCCCCGGCCTCGACCTCGTGCTGATTGGCGAGACAGGCGGCGAGCTTGGCGCCTCGCTCTTCCTTCGCGAAATCCTCCACCGCGAGGACGGCGCGCCGCCCGCGCTCGACCTCGCGGCCGAGAAGCGCAATGGCGATTTCGTCCGCAGCCAGATCCGCGCCGGCGCCATCGCCGCCTGCCACGACGTGTCGGATGGCGGCCTGCTCGTCGCCCTCGCCGAAATGGCGCTCGCCGGCGACACCGGCATCGCCCTGGCCGCGATCCCCGAAACCCTCGCCCCGCACGCATTCTGGTTCGGCGAGGATCAGGCCCGCTACGTCGCGGCGACGGAAGATGGCCCCGCCCTGCTCGCCGCGGCCGCTGCCGCCGGCATTCCCGCCCGCGCCCTCGGCCGCAGCGGCGGCGATCATTTGACAGGCCCGGACGGCATCGCCATATCAATATCGGAAATCCGTGCCGCGCACGAAGCCTTCTTCGCGCGCTGGTTCGCCTGAACGACGAGGACAATCCCATGGCCATGTCGGCCGCCGAAATCGAGGACATGATCAAGTCCGCCCTGCCGGACGCGCGGATTACCGTGGAAGACCTCGCCGGCGATGGCGAGCACTATGCCGCCACCGTCGTCAGCGAGCAGTTCCGCGGCCTCTCGCGGGTGCGCCAGCATCAGCTCGTCTATGCCGCCCTGCAAGGGCGGATGGGCGGCGTGCTGCACGCCCTCGCGTTGCAGACCTCGGCGCCCGAGTAACGCCGGCGCCCTTTTTCCCCAGGAGATACCCCATGAGCCAGGCCACCGAAAATCAGGCCTTCGCCAGCATCAAGACCGCCGTCGACGAAAACCCCGTCATGCTCTTCATGAAGGGCACGGCGATGTTCCCGCAATGCGGCTTCTCCGCCCGTGTGGTGCAGATCCTCACCCACATGGGCGTCCCCTTCAAGACCGCGAACGTGCTCGAAGACCCCGAGCTGCGCGATGGAATCAAGCAGTTCTCCAACTGGCCGACCATTCCGCAGCTCTACGTCAAGGGTGAGTTCGTCGGCGGCTGCGACATCGTGACCGAAATGTTCCAGTCGGGCGAATTGCAGACCCTGTTCGACCAGAACGGGATCGCCAAGACCGGCGCCTGAGCGTCCCGGCGGGTCCGGTTCCGCGGTGCCGACAGCGCACCCCGTTGCCATGCCACGCGATGGCCTGACCCGCCGTTTCTGCTTCGTCACCGATGAATGGCCGCGCCCAGGCGCTGCCGGTCATCTCGCTTATAATCACGCCCTCATCACCCATCTGCGCGCGGCCGGCCACACGGTCGATCTCTACCTGACCCGTCCGCGCCTGCCCGCGCCGGTAATGCGCCTCGCCCCGGGCGCTGTGCCCGTCGCCGGGCCGGCGTCTTTTCCGTGTCGGTCGCTTCCTTGTCGCCGCCGAGCCGCGCGCCGCCGCCGCCGCCCTGTTGCGCCGCGTCGTCCCCGGCCTGCTGCCGCGCCGCGGCAGTACCGACGTCGTGCTCGGTGCCAGCATTGCGGCGCCCGATTCCGGCTGGATCGCCGGGCGCATCGCCGAGAGCCGGCCCGATGCGATCCTGATCGACACCATCTTCCGTGCCCCGCTGCTCGATGAGCCGTCTTTGACCGGCATCCCGGCGGTGCTGCTCACGCATGATGTGTTTCACCGCCGCCATGCCGCGCTGCGCCTCGCCGGCTACCGCGTCGCCCCCGCCGAGCTCGACCGCGCGCAGGAGGCCGCCCTGCTCGCCCGCGCCGGCACCCTCGTCGCCATCCAGCCCGAGGAGGCCGCGCTGCTGCGGGGCATGTGCCCATCCCGGCGCGTCCTCACCGTGCCGATGCCGGCCATTCCGCTGCCGCGCCCGCCGGGCGCTGCCCGCAATCCGGACCGGCTGGTCTTCGTCGGCTCCGACAACCTGCCGAATCTCGACGGGCTGCGCTGGTTCCTGCGCGAGATCTGGCCCGGCCTGCGCCGCGCCCGGCCGCTGCTGCGGCTCGATCTCGCCGGCGATTGCGGCGCAGCACTCGGCCGCCTGCCGGCCGGGGTGCACCGGCTGGGCCGCATCGCCGATCTCGCGCCGCTGCTGCATTCCGCCAGCCTCGCCATCGCGCCGCTGCGCGCCGGTTCCGGCCTCAAGGTGAAGCTGCTCGATTATGCCCGCCACGGCCTCTGGACGGTCGCCACCCCCGATGCGCGGGCCGGTCTCGCGCCGGATGGCTGCATGCCGGTCTACACGGCGGACAGCGCGTCCAGCTTCGGCGCCACCATCCTCGCCGCCCTTGCCCATGGCGGGGGCGAGGCCGAGGCGCTCGCCTATATCCGCCGCCACTACGCGCCGACAACCATCTTCGCCACGCTGGACGAGGCGCTGCAGCGCGCCTGAGCACCTTCCGATCCGTCCGGATCGGGGATGAAGGCTCTACCCGATCTCGACCAGCAGGTCCTTCGCGTCCACCGCATCGCCCGGCTTCACGTGCAGCGCCTTCACCCGCCCGTCGCGGGGTGCCGCAATCCGCGTCTGCATCTTCATCGCCTCGATCGCGACCAGCGCCTCGCCCTGCGTCACCGCCTGGCCCTCGGCCACCAGCACGCTGGCGATCACGCCGGGCATCGGCGCGCCGATCTCGCCCTCGGCCTGGTCCTGCGCCTTGCGCCGGTGCGCGCGGCTCGGCGTCGCCGCCCGATTCGGCACCTTCACCATGCGTGGCTGGCCGTTCAGCTCGAAGAACACCCGCACATCGCCGTCATCGTCGGTTTCGGTCAGCGTCTGCAACCGGATCACCAGCCGTTTGCCCGGCTCGATATCCACGGCGATGTCCTCGCCCGGCTCCATCCCGTAGAAGAACACCGGCGTCGGCAGCACCGCCACCGGCCCGTAATGCCCGCGCGCCTTGCGGTAGGCGGCATAGACGTCCGGATACATCGCATAGGCGGCCAGCTCGTCCTCGTCGATCTTTGCGCCGCACCGCTTCTCCGCCTCGGCGCGCAGCGCGTCGAGATCGGCCGGCGCCAGCAGCGAGCCGGGGCGGACGGTGTAGGCCGCCTCGTCGCGCAGCGCCTTCGCCTGCAACGCCTCCGGCCATCCGCCCGGCGGCTGGCCGAGATCGCCGCGCAGCATCTCGATGGTCGAGGCCGGGAAGGCGATCTCCCGCGTCGGGTCGAGCACGTCGCCCACCGACAGCCCCTGGCTGACCATCATCAGCGCCATGTCCCCCACCACTTTCGACGACGGCGTCACCTTCACGATATCGCCGAACATCATGTTCACGTCGCGATAGGCGCGGGCGATCTCGTGCCAGCGCTCGGCCAGCCCCATCGAGGCCGCCTGCTCGCGCAGGTTGGTGAACTGCCCGCCCGGCATCTCGTGCAGATACACTTCCGACGCGCCGGACTGCAGGTCGCTCTCGAACGCCGCATACTGCGCCCGCACCGCCTCCCAGTAGAACGACAGCCGGCGGATCGCCACCGGGTCGAGCCCGGCGTCGCGTTCGGTATGCCGCCACGATTCCACCAGCGAGCCGAGGCAGGGCTGCGAGGTCAGGCCGGACATCGGGTCCATCGCCGCGTCCACCGCGTCCACCCCGGCCTCCACCGCGGCCAGCACCGTCGCCGCCGAAATCCCCGACGTGTCATGCGTGTGCAGATGGATCGGCAGCCCCACCGCCTCCTTCAGCGCCCGCACCAGCACGCCCGCCGCCGAGGGTTTCAGCACCCCCGCCATGTCCTTGATCGCGAGGATGTGGCAGCCCGCCGCCTCCAGCTCCTTCGCCAGCCCGACATAGTAGTTCAGCGAATATTTCGCCCGCTCCGGGTCGAGAATGTCGCCGGTGTAGCAGATCGCCCCCTCGGCGAGCCGCCCGCTTTCGCGCACCGCGTCGATGGCGACGCGCATGTTCTCCACCCAGTTCAGGCAGTCGAAGATGCGGAACAGGTCGATCCCGCCCGCCGCCGCGCGCCGCACGAAATGCCGCACCACGTTGTCGGGATAATTGGTGTAGCCCACCCCGTTCGCCCCGCGCAGCAGCATCTGCAACAGGATGTTCGGCACCGCTGCGCGGATCTCGCGCAGCCGCTCCCACGGGCTCTCGGTCAGGAACCGCATGGCGACGTCGAAGGTCGCCCCGCCCCAGCATTCCAGCGAGAACAGCCCCGGCAGCCCGGCGGCATAGGCGGGCGAGGCGGCGACGATGTCGTAACTGCGCATCCGCGTCGCCAGCAGCGACTGGTGGGCGTCGCGCATCGTCGTGTCGGTCACCAGCACCCGCGTCTGCTCGCGCATCCATTGCGCGAATCCCTCGGGCCCGAGCCGCTCCAGCACCTGCTTCGTCCCCTCGACCGGCGCCGCCGCCAGCCGCGGCACCTCCGGCCGCCGCGCGCTCGCCGCCGGCCGCCGCCGCCCCCGCGTCTCCGGGTGCCCGTTCACCGTCACGTCGGCGATGTAGCGCAGCAGCCGCGTCGCCCGGTCGCGCCGGCGGGGCAGGGCGAACAGCTCCGGCGTGGTGTCGATGAACCGCGTGGTGTAATCCCCGGCGCGGAACGCGGGATGCGTCAGCAGCGCCTCCAGGAAGGGCAGGTTGGTGCTCACCCCGCGGATGCGATACTCGCGGATCGCCCGCACCATCCGCGCGATCGCCTCCTCCGGCGTCGGCGCCCAGGCGGTCACCTTCTCCAGCAGCGCGTCGTAGAAGCGTGTCACCACCGCGCCGGAATAGGCCGTCCCGCCATCGAGGCGGATGCCGAAGCCGAACGCCCCGCGATAGGCGGAAATCCGTCCGTAATCCGGAATGAAGTTGTTCTCCGGGTTTTCCGTGGTGATCCGGCATTGCAGCGCGTGCCCGTCGAGCACGATCGCCTCCTGCGCCGGAATCCCGGTCTCGTCCGGCCGCCCGATCCGCCCGCCCTCGGCGATGCGGATCTGCGCCTTCACGATGTCGAGCCCGGTCACCACCTCGGTCACCGTGTGCTCCACCTGGATGCGCGGATTGACCTCGATGAAATAGAACCGCCCGGTCTCGCGGTCGAGCAGGAACTCCACCGTGCCTGCGTTGCGGTAATCGGTCGCCCGGCCGATCGCCAGCGCCGCCGCGCACAGCCCCGCGCGCGTCTCGGCGTCGAGATACGGCGCCGGCGCGCGCTCGATCACCTTCTGGTGCCGCCGCTGGATCGTGCAGTCCCGCTCGAACAGGTGCACGAGATTGCCGTGCGAATCGCCGAGGATCTGCACCTCGACATGCCGCGCCCGCCGCACCAGCTTCTCGAAATACACCTCGTCATTGCCGAACGCCGCCAGCGCCTCGCGCCGCGCCGTCTCCACCTGCTCGGCCAGCCCCTCCGCGCCCTCGATTGGCCGCATCCCGCGCCCGCCGCCGCCCCAGGAGGCCTTGAGCATCACCGGATAGCCGATCTCCGCGGCGATCCGCCCGATCTCCGCCGCATCCCGCGGCAGCGGTGCGGAGGCCGGCATCACCGGCACGCCCACGCTCTCGGCGAGCTGCCTGGCCGCCACCTTGTTGCCGAGCGTGCGCATCGTCTGCGGCGCCGGCCCGATGAACGCGATCCCCCGCGCCGCGCAGGCCTCGGCGAATTCCGGATTTTCCGACAAAAACCCGTAGCCCGGATGGATCGCGTCGGCCTTCGCCTCCTCGGCGACGCGCAGCACCTCCTCGATCGACAGATACGCCTCGATCGGCCCCATCCCCTCGCCGATCAGATAGGCCTCGTCCGCCTTGAACCGGTGCAGCGACAGCTTGTCCTGCTCGGCATAGACGCCGATCGTGGTAATCCCCAGCTCGGTCGCCGCCCGGAACACCCGGATCGCGATTTCCGACCGGTTCGCCACCAGCAGTCGCCTGAATGTCTGCACCGCCCTGTGCCTCCCTTGTCATTTTTTGAAGAGCCGAGCCTATGGTCTCCCGGCAACGAGGGCAAGGCGTTTTTGTGCGCTGCGAAAAACCCGGCGCGGGACGGGCGGTTTCCTCCTGACGGCGCATGCTTTAATAACGAAACAGAACATTAAGCACGTTCAAGACGAAACTTTAACCATTTCGCCGCGCCCAGCCGTTGGCGGCCACGGCCCCCGGCCCGACATGGCGGCAGGCGCAAGGAGCAGACAATGTCCGGATCGAAGTCCCTGAAACGAACCGCCTCGGCGCTGATCGCCGTCTCCCTGCTTGCCGGCTGCGCCCAGCAACCGGGCCAGGGCAATGGTGCCGTCACCAACACCGCCGGCGGCGCCCTGCTCGGGGCGGCCGGCGGCGCGCTGATCGGCGCGCTGGCCAGCGGCGGCCATGCGCGCGGTGCGCTGATCGGCGCAGCTGGCGGCGCCGCGGCCGGCGCTCTCGGCGGCTATCTCTGGAACCAGCATCTCCAGGCCCAGCAGCAGCAGCTCAGCCAAACCGCCCAGGGCACCGGGGTGCAGGTCAGCCGCACCGCGGACAACCGGCTGAAGATCAACATCCCCGCCAATGCCGGCTTCGCCACCGGCAGCGCCAATCTCAACCCGCGGATCGATCCCATCCTCGGGCAGCTCGCCAGCGGCCTCGCGCAGAACCCCGCCGAGACGGTCCAGGTGATCGGCTATACCGACAATACCGGCTCGAACGCGATCAACTATCCGCTCTCCCTGCACCGGGCCGACAGCGTGAAGGCGTTCCTCACCGCCCAGGGTGTCGCGCCGCAGCGCATCGCCACCTCCGGCATGGGCCCGCAAAACCCGGTCGCGAGCAACGCCACCGCCGCCGGCCGTGCCGCCAACCGCCGCGTCGAAATCTACGTCGCCGCTCCCGCCAGCCCCGCCGGCTGACCGGGCGCCTGCCTGCTGGCCCCGCGCCGGTTTCGCTCCGGCGCGGGCGCCGCGCCGATTATCCCGCGGCGCGTTCCAATCGCGTTGATTATCCTGCGGCGCGCTCCAGGCGCGCCGCGGCTCGCGCCCGGCCGATCAGCGGCAGCAGCGCCGCTAGCTCCGGCCCGTGGCTCTCCCCGGTCAGCGCCAGCCGCAGCGGCAGATACAGCGCCTTGCCCCGCGCCCCGCTCGCCGCCGCCACCGCCCCGGTCCATCCCTTCCAGGTCGCCTCGTCCCACGGCTCCGGCGGCAACAGCTCCAGCGCCGTCTGCAGCAGCGCGGCCGCCTCCGGCAGCGCTGGCGTCTCGATCTCGCCGCTCACCACCTCCCACCACAGCCGCGCTTCCGACAGCAGGTCGAGATTCCCCCGCACCGCCATCCAGAATTCTGCGCCGCACCCCTCGGGCAGGCGCTCGGCCACCGCCTCGAACGGCAGCCCATGCAGCACCCGCCGGTTCAGCGCCAGCAACTGCTTCGGATCGAAGCGCGGCGCCCCGCGCGAGAAATCGCCAATGTCGAACGTCCCGGCCAGCTCCTCCAGCGTCAGCGGCTCCGGGTCGCGCCGGCTGCCCAGCCGTGCGAGGTACGACACCAGCGCCATCGCCTCGATCCCGTCGCGCCGGAACTGCCGCACCGAAACGCTGCCCGCCCGCTTCGACAGTTTTTCGCCCGTCACATCCGAAATCAGCGGCAGATGGCCGAAAGCCGGCACCGCCCGCCGCGGCTCCAGCGCGCGCATGAGGTCGATCTGCACCGCCGTGTTGGTCACATGATCCTCGCCGCGGACCACATGCGTCACCCCCAGCTCCAGATCGTCCACCACCGAGGTGAAGGTATAGAGCGGCGTGCCGTCGGCGCGGATCAGCACCGGGTCGGATACGGTGCCGAGCGCCACCTCCCGCCGCCCCAGCACCAGGTCGTTCCACGCCACCGCCCCGTCCGACAGCTTGAACCGGAAATAGGGCCGCTTGCCGCCCGCCTCCGCCGCCGCCCGCTGCTCGGCCGTCAGGCTCAGCATCGCCCGGTCATAGACCGGCGGCAGATGCCGCTTCGCCCGCAGCGCCCGCTTCGCCGCGAGTTCCTCCTCCGACTCGAAACACGGATAGAGCAGCCCCGCCGCCTTCAGCCGCTCGGCCGCCGCCGCGTAGCGGTCCATCCGGTCGGACTGCCGCGCCGTCTCGTCCCAGGCGATGCCGAGCCAGCGCAGATCCTGTTCGATCCCCGCCTCGTATTCCGGCTTCGAGCGCTCGCGGTCGGTATCGTCGATGCGTAGCAGCAAACTGCCGCCCATCGCCCGCGCGGCGAGGGCGTTGACCACCGCGAGGCGTGCATTGCCCGCGTGCAGATGACCGGTGGGGGAGGGCGCGAAACGGAACTTGACCATGCCTCTCCGCTAGCATGGCATGATTGCGCCGGGCGAGAGGCCACGCGCGCATTTTCATGGCATAGTTGCAGCTCGTCCGGGAGAGCAAACACGTGAGCGCCACCGTCCAGACCCGCCCGCAGGCCGCCGGCCGCGCCACCATGGCCGTTCTCGTCGGCGTCAGCATCTGCCACATGCTGAACGACATGCTGCAGGTCCTGCTGCCGGCGGTCTATCCGCTGCTCAAGGGCGGCTTTCACCTGAATTTCGCGCAGATCGGGCTGATCACCCTGGTCTACCAGGCCACCGGCTCGCTGCTGCAACCGCTTGTCGGCCTCTATACCGATGCGCGGCCGCTGCCCTATTCGCTGCCGGTCGGCATGGCGCTGTCGATGTCCGGCATCGTCACCATCGCCTACGCGCCGAGCTACGGCATTCTGCTGGCCGGCGCCTGCCTGCTCGGCATGGGCTCCTCGATCTTCCATCCCGAATCGGCGCGCATCGCCCGTGCCGCTTCCGGCGGCCGGCACGGCTTCGCCCAGTCGATCTTCCAGGTCGGCGGCAATTTCGGCCAGTCGCTCGGCCCGCTGCTCGCGGCCTTCTTCATCCTGCCGCGCGGGCGGGCGAGCATGGCCTGGTTCGCCATCGCCGCGCTTTGCGGCATGGCGATCCTCACCGCGCTCGGCCACTGGTTCCGCGCCAGCGGCCACGCCCGCCCGCGGCAGCGGACAGCGCTCACCGCCGCCGACCTCGATACGCGCAAGGTGCTGGTGCCGCTGATCCTGCTCGGCGTGCTGATGATGTCGAAATTCGTCTATCTCTCGAGCATCAACTCCTATTACATCTTCTACCTGATGCACCGCTTCGGTCTGAAGGTGCAGGCCGCGCAGATCGACCTGTTCATCTTCCTCGCCTCGGCGGCGGCGGGAATCATGATCGGCGGGCCGATCGGCGACCGGGTGGGCCGGCGCACCGTGATCATCGGCTCCATCCTCGGCGTGCTGCCCTTCACCCTCGCGCTGCCCTACGCGGGCGAGACCATGACCGTCGTGCTCTCGATCATCATCGGCCTGATCCTCTCCTCGGCCTTCGCCGCGATCGTGGTCTATGCCAACGAGCTTGTGCCGGGCCGGGTCGGCGCCGTCTCCGGCCTGTTCTTCGGCCTCGCCTTCGGTCTTGCCGGGCTCGGTGCCGCCGGCCTCGGCGTGGTGGCGGACTGGACCAGCATCACCACCGTCTACCAGATCTGCGCGGTGCTGCCCGCGCTCGGCATTGTCGCGCTCTGGTTGCCGAAACTGCACTGAGCGCGCGCGGTTGGCGTTTCCCGGCCGGGGCGGCTATGCAGGGCCGATGCGGAGACCAAGATGCCAGCTGCCGTGAAATCCTCGCCCGCCGCCCTGCCCGCCGAGCCCACCCAGGCGCGCCGATTCGGCAAGGCGCGCACGGCGCAGGCGAGTGCCGTGCTCGAAGACTATGTCGAGCTGATCGCCGACCTGATCGCGATCAACGGCGAGGCGCGGCCGATCGACATCGCCCGCCGCCTCGGCGTCTCGCACCCGACGGCGGTGAAGACCATCGCCCGGCTCAAGCGCGAGGGGCTGGCCACCGCGAAACCCTATCGCGGCGTCTTCCTGACCGAGGCGGGCCAGGCGCTGGCCGAGCGCGTGCGCACCCGGCACCGGCTGGTGGTCGCCCTGCTCAAGGCTGTCGGCGTGCCGCCCGAAACCGCCGAGGCCGATGCCGAGGGCATCGAACACCACGTGTCGGACATCGCGCTGAACGCCTTCAGCCGCTACCTCCAGTCCCGCGGCTGATCAGCCCGGACGGGCATCGTCCAAACAGGCAGGGGGTCTGCTTGCGCTGGATCAAGGGGGGATCAGCTGTCGCCGCCTAGCCTCTGCCCGCCGGCGTGCCATGGGCGCGCCAGCGCAGCGCACAGGCAGAGGAGACCAGTTGCCATGTTCATCCATCGTCCCCGCCCCGCGGGATCGTTCCGCCCGGCCCGCCGCGCCGTGCTCGTGTTCACCGCGTCGGGCCTGGCCTCGCTCGCCGCCGGCCGTGCCTTCGCCCAGGACCAGACCCGTACCCAGGATCAGCTTCGCACCCTGGACCAGACCCGCACGCAGGACCAGCAGCGCCTGCTCGACCAGCAGCGCCTGCGCGAGCGTCAGCAGGATCGACTGCATCAGCGCGCCGACGCCGAGACCGAACGGCTCCGTGCGCGCGAGCAGGAACGCCAGCGCGAGCGCGATCGCGAACGCGAACACGCGAGGATACAGGAGCGCGAGAGAGCCCAGACCCAGGCCCGCGATCAGGCGCAGACCCAAACTCAGTCGCAGACACGCGGCGCGCCCGGCATGTCCGGCGGCGGCATCGGTGCCGGCACGGGGGCCGGCATGGGGGCCGGCATGGGTGGCGGTATCGGTGGCGGCATGGGGGGCGGTGGCGTGGGCGGCGGCGGGCGCGGCGGGCGCTGAGCGGGAAGAGCGAGAGCACTTTCCGATCCATCCGGATCGGATGTAGTGCTCCATGATATTGATAAACAGAGCATCTTTATCCGATCAGATGACACCATCTGATCGGATGACGCTCTATGTCCGGCGCTTCAGGAACAGCAGCGCCAGCGCGAGAAGTATGGCGCCGAAGATCAGCTGGCGCGCGCCCTCGGAAATGTTCAGCGTCACCAGGATGGCCTGAAGCAGAACAACGGTAAGCGCGCCGGCGATGCTGCCGGCGTAGCCGCCGTCGCCGCCGGAAAGCCGGGTGCCGCCAATGACCACGGCGGCGATCGGCGGCAGCAGATAATCGTTGCCCATGCCAAGATAGGCCTGCGAGGCATAGCCGCTCAGCAACAGCCCCACGAAGGCCGCGCAGAGCGCGCTGGTGATGAAGACCAGCGCATGCACGCGCCCGACCGGCACGCCCGAGAGCAGCGATGCCGCCGGGCTGTTCCCGATCGCATAGACCGAGCGGCCGAACGGCATCCTGCGCAAGGCCACGATCGCGGCGCCGCCGCAGGCGATCCAGACCAGGAACGCCGCCGGCATGACCCCCACATTGCCGAGGGCGAGGGCGCGCGCGGCGCCGGGGATATGGGTCGTGGGCGCGACCGCATTGGTATAGACCAGCGTGATCCCCTGAAGCATCAGGTTGACGCTGAGCGTCCAGATCAGCGAGTGCACCCGCAGCACGAACACGCCGAGCGTGTTCAGCAACCCCACGCTGACGCCGATCATGATGACGACCGCGAAGGCGACCCACTGATGGCCGTAGACCGAGGCGAGATTGGTGCTCAGGATGGCCGAGAGCGTGATCGTCCACGGCACCGAGAGATCGATCTGGCCGATCAGGATCGCCAGCGTCTCGCCGATCGCGATGAGGCCGATAAAGGTCGCCTGCACGAGTTGCAGCCGCAGCGTTCCCCAGGCGAGGAACTCGCGATTGACCGCGACGGCGCAGCCATAGACGAGCAGCAGGATGAGATAGGCGAGCAGCGCCCGCCGCGCCGCCGGCCGGATCGCGATGCCGGAGAGCGCCGTCACGACCGCAGAACCGTGAGCCAGTTGCCGCCACGCAGCAGGCGCAGCCCGCCAAGGGCCAGAACGGTCATCAGGATCAGCCCTTCGATGCAATCCTGCCAGAAGGCGGAGACGTTGAAGACGCCGAGGGCGTTGAGGATGATCGAGAGCAGGAAACTGCCGAGGATCGGGCCGATGGCCGTGCCGCGCCCGCCGGTGAGGGCGACGCCGCCAAGCACCGCGGCGGCGAGCGAGTTCAGCGTGTAGATGCTGCCGATGGTGGGATCGCCCGATGTCGTTTCGGCGGCGAGGAACAGGGCGGCGATCGCGGCGAACAGCCCGGCCAGCACGTAGCTGATCAGCTCCACGCGGCGGACCGGCAGGCCGGAGACGCGCGCGCTTTCGGCATCGTCACCGACCGCGACGATGAACCGGCCGAGGCGGGAGCGGAACACGGGAAGCCAGGCCAGCAGCACGGCCGCTGCCAGCAGCACCACCGAAAACGGCAGAATACCCCAGTTTCCGGTGAGCGCATTGGCGAAGCCGGCGGGAATGGTCCCGCCCGGGCGCGGCAGGACGATCAGTGCCGCGCCGCCATAGATGAACGAGGTGCAGAATGTCGCGATCAGCGGTTCCACGCGCCCGTAGGCGATGATCAGCCCGTTCACCGCGCCCAGCCCGAGCCCGATCAGCAGCGACAGCACGACGATGCCGCCGATGCCGAGCGGGCTGCCCTGCATCGTCGTTGCCGCGAAGCAGTTGACCAGGGTGATCTCGGCGCCGATCGACAGATCGAGGCCCGCGCCGAGCAGCACGATGGTCTGGCCGATCGCGGCGAGGGCGAGCGGCACCGAAACATTGGCGAGGCTGGCGAGGCCGAAGGGCGAGAGGATCAGCGGCTGGCGCAGCGCATAGAGGCCGATCACCACGGCAAGGCCGATGGCGCAGGAGACCGGCCCCAGATGCTTCTCAAGCCGCCCGCGCCGGCGATGTGCTGCGGGGTGTGCCGTTTCAGGCGGCTTCATGCGCGGCCTCGTGGAAGGAGAGATCGAGAATGTTCTGCTCGGTGATCGCCGCCCCTTCGAGCGTTCCCGAGACCCGGCCCTCGCGGAACACCAGAACACGGTTGCACAGCAGCGGAAACTCCGAAATGTCGGTGGAGTAGAACAGCACGGCGGTGCCCTGCGCCGCGAGGTCGCGGATCACGCCGAAAAGCTCGCGCCGCGCCCCGGCATCCACCCCCCGCGTGGGGTCGCAGAAGATATAGACCGGCATGCGCCGCGCCAGCCATTTGGCGACGACGACCTTTTGCTGGTTCCCGCCGCTCAGGCTGCCGAGCGGTGCAGCCGCACTGGAACACTTGATGCCGAGGCGGCGGACATACTCGTCCACGAGGTCCGCCTCGGCGCGCCGGCTGAGTAGCAAACCCCGGCGCAGCGAGCCGAGCACGGTGATGGCGATGTTTTCCGCGATGCTGAGGCCGAGAAAGCCGCCGAGCGTCTTGCGGTCATCCGGGATCATCGCGATCCCCGCCGCGATCGCATCGCGCGGCTGGCGTGGCCGCAAGGCCCGGCCGCCTACCTCGATGATCCCTTCCAGTCCGCGGCGGAACAGGCCGAACAGGGCGAAGAGGAATTCCTTCTGTCCCTGGCCTTCGAGACCGGCAAGGCCGAGCACCTCGCCGCGGCGCAGGTCGAATCCGATATCGGCGAAATGCGGCGCCAGGGTGAGGCCGCCCACGCGCAGGATCGTGTCGTCCGGCCGGCCGGCATAGGCGGCCGCGCGCGCGCCGGCCTGCCGCTCCTGCCAGGCCTCGCCCAGCATCAGCGAGAGCGCCTTGTCGCGGCTGAAATCGCCGGGCGGAAACTCGCCGACCTTCTCGCCGCTGCGCAGGATGGAAACGCGGTCCGCCAGCCGCTCGATTTCGCCGAGCCGGTGCGAGATCAGCACGATCGCCGCCCCACGGTCCCGCAGCCGTTCGATGACCGTGATCAGGTGCTCGACCTCGGCGATGGAGAGAGCGGAGGTCGGCTCGTCGAGGATCAGCACGCGCGGGTCGGTCGAGAGCGCCTTCGCGATCTCGACGAGTTGCGCCTGGGCCAGCGGAAGATCGCCGACGGTCGCATCCGGTTCGATATCTGACGCGCCCAGCATCGCCAGCAGGGCGCGCGCCCGCTCGCGCATCGCCGCGGCGTCGATCCAGTAGCCGCCGCGCAGCTTTTCCTGGCCGATGAGGATGTTCTCGGCAACGCTCAGGCTCGGGAACAGCGAGAGTTCCTGGTGCACGGTGGCGATGCCGGCGGCGAGGGCGGCGCGCGGGCTGGCGAACCGCATGGCGGCGCCGCCGACCTCGATGCTGCCATCGTCCGGCTGCTCGATGCCGGCGAGCAGCTTGACCAGCGTGCTCTTGCCGGCGCCGTTCGCGCCGAGCAGGGCGTGAACCTCGCCCGGATAGAGCGCGAGATCGGCCCGGCGCAGGGCAACGACGCCGCCAAAGCGCTTGGACAGGCCGGTTGCCGCCAGGGCCGGCGCGCAAGCGGCGCCCGCGCCGGCTGCCCGCCGGGTTCCGTCAGCCGCGATTGGCACCGGCCTTGCCCTTGTGTCCTCGTCCCCGCTTTGCCTCAGCTGCCGTGGACCACGGCGCCGACCGGGATCTTCACCCCGCATTGCGGAATGTCGATATCGGTGACGAAGCTGTTCGGCAGCTTCGGGAAGTAGTTGACGCCGGCCTTCATCTGCGCCGTCGTCACCGGATTGAGCGGGATGTTCGCGGTGCGCGGCAGGCTCTGGCCGTCGAGTGCGGCGATCGCAGCACGGATCGCGGCGGCAGCCAGCGCCGGCGACTGGCCGATGACCAGCGCCGGGATATGATGCGCGACCGCGAGCTTCATGAAGCCGTTATCCGACTCGCTCGTCATCGGCGCCAGCTTCGCCTTGACCTGCAGGAAGGCCTGGAGCGCGCCGGTGGCCCCTTCGGTGCCCCACACGCCGGCGATGTCGTGGCTGGTCGAGAGCGCATCGGCGGTGACCTTCTGGTTCACACCCACATCCCAGTTGCCATAGACCTGCTTGACCGTGATCCCGGCCGATGTCTTGAACACGGCCATGGCGCCGTCGCCCTGGTCGTTGTCGACAGTGGTGCCGGCCAGGCCGCGGACCATCAGGATCCTGCCCTTGCCGCCGGTTTCCTTCGTGAGAAACTGCGCCCACATGCGGCCCATCGCCGCCTGGTCCTCGTTGATGTTGATCGCCTTGTCGGTCGTCACCGTGTTGTCGAAGGCGACGACGACGATGCCGTGACTGACCGCTTCGTTGATCACGCTGTTGAGGCCGGAGGGCGAGGCGGCATCGACGACGATGGCATTGTAGCCGCTCAGGATCATCTGGCGGATCTGGGCCACCTGCTGGGCGACGTTGTTGCCGGCGTTCTGGATCTCGAATTTCGAGATATATTTCGCGACCGCCGGCTGCTTCACATAGGCGCGGGCGATGTTCAGCATCTCGGTGCGCCAGTTGTTGCCGTAATACGAGTTGCTGAACGCGATCTTGTAGGGCCCGTGCTTCGCCTTGGCCGCGACCATCGGGGTCGCTGCCGTCTGCGGAACGAAGCAGGCGGCGAGGCTTTTCGGCGCGACGAGGCTGTCGGCGGCGGCGGTGCCCGTCGCGGCGAGCATGGTCGCCGCGGCAAGAGCGGAAACGATGGAATGACGCATGTTGTTATCCTCCCTGTCTGGCTGCCCGGGCTTCTCCCGTGGCGGGCCGGTTGGTCGTTGATGGGTTGGCCTTGACCGGTGTGCTGCGGCGTTGCGGCCTCGTCATGCCCCCGTGCCGGCTTCCTGCCGGCCGCGGGAGAGCTGCATCGCGCAGTCGATCGCCTCGATCAGGCTCTGCTCGCTGGCGATCCCCTTGCCGGCAATGTCGAATGCGGTTCCGTGATCGACCGAGGTGCGGATGATCGGCAGGCCGAGCGTCACGTTCACGCCGCTCAGGGCCTGCCATTCGCCGGTCGCGGGATCGACCGAAAAGCCCAGCAGCTTGACCGGAATGTGCCCCTGATCGTGATACATCGCGACGACGGCGTCGAACTGGCCGGCCCGCAGCTTGACGAACACGGTATCGCCCGGAACTGGCCCGGTCAGGTCGTACCCGTCGCGGCGCATCTCCTCGATCGCCGGCGTGGTGATGTCGATGTCTTCCCGGCCGAACAGGCCGTTCTCGCCGGCATGCGGATTGAGCGCGGCAATGCCGATCCGCGGCCGGGCGATGCCCAGAAGGTGCAGCGCCCCCGATGTCAGCTCGATCACCTGGCGCAGCCGCTCGCGGGTCAGCCGCCCCGGCACGTCCCGCAGCGCGACATGGGTGCAGACATGGCTTACCCGCATGTTGCCGTGAACCAGCAACATCACCGAATTGCGCGCGCCGGTCAGGTCTGCGAGCAGCTCGGTATGGCCGCCATAGTGGTGGCCGGCGAGGTTGAGCGCTTCCTTGTTGATCGGCGCGGTGCAGATCGCATCGACCCGCCCCGCCATGGCCATCCGCACGGCGAGCGCGATGGACTGGTAGGCGATTTCGCCCGCCACCGCCGAAACCTTGCCGGGGACGATGCCGGCGGCGTCCGGCCCCGCTTCGACCACGGCCAGAGGCGGCAGCATGCCCCCCGCGCTGTCGGCCGGCACGGTCTCGAAGCCCGGGTGCAGGTTCAGCCGCTCGCACGTTTCCGCAAGACTGCGCGCCGATCCGGTCACCACGAGGGACAAGTCGCCGGCGGCGATGCGCCCCTGCAGCCGCGCCGCTGCCCTGACAACGATTTCCGGACCGATCCCGGCCGGATCACCCATCGTGATCGCGATACGCGCAACGCCCACCGGTCAGCCCCCAGACATTATGACAGCGCTACCATGGTCCAGCGCGCTTGTGCTGTCAACAATCGCGGCCCGGCCGTTGCCTCCGGTTCACGCGCCGGCGGCGAGCAGGCGGGCGAGGAAATCCGGCCCGCCGAAGGCGCCCGACCGCGAGATCAGCGTGGTCCCGTCCCAGGCGCCGCCGATCATCCGGGAAACCGGCACGCCGGACACGATCTCGCCGCCGGGATGCAGGGCGGCCGCCCCGACGGCCTTGCATACCGCGTCGAGCGTTTCGCCACCGATCACGATGATCTCGGCGGGCTTCGCCAGCCTCGGCAGGGTTGCGCGCAGGCGGGCCTCGATGGCGGCGGCGGCGGCATCGGCCGCCAATCCGTCGGGCAGCCCGGGTGTGACGATGCAGTTGCCATGCTCAAGGCTGGCCGCAATCCGAAGGGCCGCCCGTTCCGCATCCTCCCCGAGCGGTATCCGCGCCGCCACCGCTGCCGGAACCGCGGCGATCTGCCCGCGCGTCACACAATGGTTCGAGCCGATGATCGCCAGCCGCAGCCCGGGGCGCGGCACGATCAGAGGCGGCGCGCGCCCGGCGAGCGCCCGAGCAAGGCCGGCGCTGCCGCACCAGAGGATCGGTGGGCCGTCTCTCCGTGCTGCGGCGACGAGCCGGTCCAGATCGTCCTGTTCGATCGCATCGCAGACCAGCACCGTCCCCGGCGCGGCGGCGAGACCGGCGTCGGCCGCAATTCCTCCCGGTATCTGCGCGGTGCGAAGCCCCACCCTCGCAAGCTCATGCGCCGCGCTGCGCTCCAGCCGCACGAGCGCGCCATCCGCGCGGGGGGCGTATTGCCGCCCGCCCCGCGTGATCCGCTGCTGGGCAGGGAAGGCCGGCGCGAAAACGCAGAGCTGGTCCGGCCCGGCCTGCAGCGCCATCGCGATGGCCTCCGGCCAGTGTCCGCGCAGCAGGCTGTCGATCTTCAGGAACCTGAGTTCGGCCCCCGCGAGGAAGGCGGTCGCGCCGTCCATACGCGCAGCCGCCGCCGCAGCGTCCAGATCCCGCGCATTGGTGCTGATCGCGGCGCTGGCGGGCACGGCGCCGCCGGTGTCCGTGCCGAGCAGGACCGCAAGATCACGGTCGAGGACCGTGAATTGCACCGCCGCATCCAGGGCGCCGGTCAGGTCATCGGCAACAAGGCGTATGGATGTCATCCTTGCCCCACCAGCGCATCCCTCCGACGCTCAGCCGCGCAGGCGGGTGACTGTGGCCGTGGTGGAATGGCCGGGCAGGAGTTCGGCGAGCATCACGCGCCCTCCCCAGGATTCGACCTCGCGGGCGCCCACCACGGTGTCGTGCGTGTAGTCCGCGCCCTTGACGAGCACATCCGGCCGGATGACGGAGAGCAGGTCGAGCGGCGTGTCCTCTTCGAAGATCACTACGAGATCGACGCTCGCCAGCGATGCCAGGACCGCCGCGCGGGCCGCCTCCGGCTGGACCGGGCGGGTCGGCCCCTTGAGGCGGCGCACCGAACTGTCGGCGTTGATGCCGACGATCAGCCGGTCGCATCCGGCGCGGGCCTGTTCGAGCAGATGGACATGGCCGGGATGCAGCAGGTCGAAACAGCCATTGGTGAAGCCGACCCGCCAGCCGCGCTGCCGCCAGCGTTCCGCCGCTTCGGCGGCCGCCTGCCTGGTCACTACCTTGCGCAGCGCGCCGGATGCCGGCTTCACCGCATCCATCAGGTCGTTGGGGCGGGCCACGGCGGTGCCCACCTTGCCGACGACGAGACCGCCCGCGATGTTGGAGAGCCTGGCCGCCACCTCAAGGTCGAGCCCGCTTGCCAGCCCGGCCGCGAGCACGGCCACAACCGTATCCCCGGCACCGGAGACATCGTAGACCTCGGAGGCCTCCGCAGGATAATGCCGCACGGTGTCGGCGGTGACGAGGCTCATGCCGTCCTCCGAGCGCGTGCACAGCACGGCGCCGAACCCGAACCGGGCAATGGCCTCGCGGGCCGCCGCGACGATCGCGGCCTCCGTCGAGAGATCGCGGCCCGTCGCCTCGGCGAGTTCGCGGCGGTTCGGCGTGATGACGTCCGCCCCGGCATAATGCGACCAGTCCGCCCCCTTGGGATCGACGATCAGCATCCGGCCGATCGCACGCGCGCTGGCGATCAGGTTGCGGGCGATCGCGGGGCGAGCACGCCCTTGCGATAATCCGAGAGCACGGTGACCGAGGTCGCCGCCATCGCGTCGGAGGCGATCTTGAGCAGCCGTTCGCCGAGCTTTTCGGGCAGTGGCGCCGCCAGCTCGCGATCCGCGCGGATGAGATGCTGGCCGGCGGCGATGTAACGCGTCTTCACCGTCGTCGCCCGGCCGGTTTCCACCAGCAGCCAGGGCTCGACATTGGGCTGCCCGCCGATCAGCGCCGTAAGGTCGGACCCCTCCTGGTCGTCACCCACCACGGAGACGAACGCCGCCGCGGCATCGAGGGCGGTGAGATTGCGGACAACGTTTCCCGCCCCGCCCGGCATCGCGATTTCCCGCGTGACCGTCAGGATCGGAACCGGGGCTTCCGGACTGATCCGCTCGACCCGACCATATGCGTAGCGGTCGAGCATCAGGTCGCCCACCACCAGAACGTTCGCCCGCGCCAGACCCCGGATCGCCGAGATCAGGTCATACCCAACATGCTCCGACATGACTCTCTCGCTAGCTTGCGCGGCGGCAGCGGGCAAGCGGTTTCGTGCACTTTGCATGACACGGCGTTGCCCGGCGGCGTCATCGGCGTGCGCCAACAAATGCGCGGCGATGGCAAAATCGGCGCACTGCCTCTATTTAACGGCCATGACCGATCTGCCCCCTTTTCTCGACCGTACCCGCCCCGACGTCCCCGATATCGTCGTGCCACGGGGCGTTACGCCGTTTTTCCTGCCAAATCAGCCTGTTCGCGGCCGTCTGGTCCGTCTTGGCCCGCTGGCTGACGCGCTGCTCAACCGCCACGACCATGCCCCGCCGGTGCGGGCGCTGCTGGGAGAGGCGCTGGCGCTCGTCGCCAGCCTCGCCACCGCGCTGAAATTCACCGGCAGCTTCTCGCTGCAGGCCAAGGGCGACGGCGCCGTGCCGCTGCTGCTCGCCGACTGCACCGATGGCGGGGCGCTGCGCGGCTATGCCCGCCTGTCCGACGAGATCGCGCTGCCGGAAGAGGCCTTCGCGCGGGCGATGATGGGCGATGGCTATCTCGCCTTCACCGTGGATCAGGGGCCAGACATGGAACGCCACCAGGGCATCGTCTCGCTCGAGGGGCAAAGCCTGTCGGACATGGCGCATCATTATTTCGAGACATCCGAGCAGCTGCCCTGCCAGATCCACCTTGCCGCCGCCGAAACGCCGGCCGGCTGGCGCGCCGCCGCCCTCGTGATCGAGCGGATCGCCGGTGCCGGCGGCATCGATCCCGCCCTGAGCGAGGCCGAGCAGGAAGAGGCCTGGCGAACCGCCAAAATCCTCGCCGCCACCATCACCGACGCCGAATTGCTCGACGACGCGCTGCCGCCCGAACGGCTGCTCTACCGGCTGTTTCACGGCGAGGGCATTGCGGTCGACCGGCCGCGACCGCTCGCCTATGGCTGCCGCTGCTCGCGCGCCCGGCTTTCGGACGTGCTGGGCGGGTTTTCCGGGGACGATCTCGATCACATGACCATCGACGGGGACATCACGATGACCTGCGAATTCTGCAATGTCGATTTCCGTTTTCCACGCGGCGAGATCAGCGTCGCGACACAGGCCGACGGTCAGGGAGGCGTGTCATGAGGCGCCGCGTGTTCGCCGGAATGGTCATCCTGCCGCTCGCCCTTTCGGCCTGCGCGAGCGAGCCGCCCCCGCCGACCACGTTTGCCCGGCTCGACTACGCCTATCTGCCGCCGATCACCCTGAAAGTCGCCAGTATCCAGATTCGCAATGATTACCAGCCCGGGCCCGATGCCGCGCAGGTGATCGAGCAGGCGCCGGAAACGCCCGCGCGGGTGCTGGAGCGCATGGCGCGGGAGCGGCTGGTGGCCAATGGCAGCCCCGGTTCGGCCGTTTTCGTGATCCGCCAGGCCTCGCTCCGCCAGGTCGGCGATACGCTCGTCGGCACCATGACGGTTGACCTCAACGTCCGCACCAGCAACGGCCAGCGGGTTGGCTACGCCGAGGCGACGATCTCGCACAGCGTGACGGCCCCGGCCAATGAAACGCCGGACCGCATGCGCGCCGCGCTGTATGGTCTGACGAAATCGATGATGAACAGCATGAATGTCGAGCTGCAATACCAGATCCAGCGCACCCTGCCGGACTGGCTGGCCTTCGCGCCGAATTCAGGCGCCGGCGGCGCGGTGGCGCAGCCTTATTCGGCGGACCAGGGAATCCAGGCGAAACCCTTGCCCGTTCCCGATGCCGGCGCCGCGGATACCGGCGCGCAGCCGACGAGCCTGCCAACCGGCGCCGCGCGATAGCGCGCTTTCCGACCCATCCGGATCGGATATCGTGCTCTATGCTATTTATAAACAGAGCATCTTTATCCGATCGGATGATGCTCTGGGGACACCACCTCGCGCCTTGCCTGTCCAATGAAATACGCCTGCCCCCTGAAATGCGCCTGCCCTTGAAAGGCCTGGGTGAATTTCAGGGGCGGGCTGTCAGTTCCGAAGCGTCGCCCCGGTCGCCTTGGCCACCGCCGCGACGATCTTCGCCGATACGGCCTCGATCTCCGCATCCGTAAGGCTCGCCTCGCGCGGTTGCAGGGTCACCGCCACGGCCAGCGACACCTTGCCTTCCGGCAGTTTCTCCCCGGCATAGCGGTCGAACAGCGCGACATTGGTGATCAGGCTGCGCTCGGCCCCCTTCGCCGCGCGCAGCACCGCCTCGGCCGTCACCGTCGCATCGGCGATGAAGGCGAAGTCGCGGCGGAGCGGCTGGAACTGCGGCAGCGACGGCGCGGCCTTGCGCCGCCGTTTCGGATCGGCGATCGCGCCGAGATCGAGCTCGAACGCCACGCTGCCTTCCGGCAGATCGAGTTCGGCGCAGAGGGCGGGATGCAGCGCGCCGAACCAGCCGAGCCGTGTCTTCGGCCCCTGGCGCAGCGTGCCGGAACGGCCCGGGTGATAATGCGCCGGGGCATCGGCCGTCACCGTCACCGCATCGAGCGGCACGCCGAGTTCGCCGAGCACGGCGACGGCGTCGGCCTTGGCGTCCCACAGATCGGCAGGGCGCGCCGGCTCGATCCAGGAGAGCGGCGTCCGCCCGGCGCGCAGCCCTGCCGCGACCAGATCCTGTCCGTCGGGGGCGATATCGCGATAGGCCGGGCCGATCTCGAACAGCGCGAGATCGCCAAGGCCACGGGCGGCGTTGCGCGCTGCGGCGAGGGCGATGGTGGCCAGCGGCGTCGGCCGCATCTGGTCGAGATCGGCGGCGATCGGGTTTTTCAGCGCGAGAGTGTCGGGCGTCGCGCCGAAGCGCGCGGCGGTGGCGCGGTCGAGGAAGCTGAACGTCACGCATTCGGCCATGCCGCGCGCGGCGAGCACGCGTCGGGCGCGCACCGTGCGGGCCTGGCGGGGGGTGAGCGAGGCCGTGGGCACCGGTGCTGCGCCCGGCAGCGAGACCGGCTCGATCCGGTCCAGCCCGTCGATCCGCAGCACTTCCTCGATCAGGTCGACCTCCGGCTCGATCGTCCGCGCGCCAAGCCGCGCGGCCTCGGCGGTCGCCGCGGCGAGGCCGCCATGCTGGTCGAGCGCGCTGCCGCCGGGCAGGTCGGCCGCGGCGACATCGTTGCGCCAGCTCGGCACGGCGACGGTGACCGACGCCGCATCGCGCGCGACGGCGGCGAAGCCCAAGCGGTCGAGAATTTCCACGGCGCGGTCGGGTGTGACGGTCGAGTGGCCGAAACTGGCGAGGCGGTCGAAGCGCATCGTCGCGGTGCGATGCCAGTCGGGCTGCGCCCCGGCCTCGGTGATCTCGGACGCGGTGCCGCCGCAGAGCTCGATCACCATCGCGGTCGCCGCATCGAGGGCGGCGGGCAGCAACGCGAAATCGATGCCGCGCTCGAAGCGCTGCCGCGCGTCGGAATGGATGCCGGTGCGCTGGCCGGTGAGGGCGATCCGCACCCGGTCGAACAGGGCGCATTCGATGAACACGTCCCGCGTGGTCTCGTCGCACCCCGTCGCCTCGCCGCCGACGATCCCGGCGAGAGACTGCGCGCCCGCCGCATCGGCGATGACGCAGTCATCCGCCGTCGCGGTCACGTCCTTGCCGTGCAGGCCGCGGAAGCTTTCCCCCGCGCCGCGCCGCAAGGTGAGCGCGCTGCCGGCGATCTTGCCGACGTCGAACACATGCAGCGGCCGGCCGAGATCGATGGTGAAGAAATTGGTGATGTCGACCAGCGCGTTGATCGGCCGCAGCCCGATCGATTCGAGGCGGCGCTTCAGCCAGGCGGGGCTCTCGCCGTTGCGCACCCCGCGTACGGTGCGGCCGAGCACCCAGGGGCAGGCCTCGGAATAGGCGTTCTGCCAGGCGATCGCGCTCGCCCCGGCGGCGGCGGCGGCGGGCGGCGCCCAGGGCTTCAGCGTGCCGAGCCCGGCGGCGGCGAGGTCGCGGGCGACGCCGCGCACCGCGAAGGCATCGCCGCGATTGGGCGTCACGCCGATCTCGATCACCGGATCGTCGAGCCCCGCCCAGCTCGCGTACGGCGCGCCCACCGGCGCGTCGTCCGGCAGGTCGATGATGCCGTCATGGCTGTCGCCAAGGCCGAGTTCGCGCTCGGAGACCAGCATCCCGGCCGAGGGGACGCCGCGGATCTCGCCCACCTTCAGCGTGATCCCGGTGCCGGGCACGAAACTGCCCGGCGGCGCGAAGACGGCGCGCATGCCAGTGCGCGCGTTCGGCGCGCCGCACACCACGGTCACCTCGGCGCCATCGCCGGGATCGACGCGGCAGACCCGCAGCCGGTCGGCATTCGGGTGCTGTGTGGCCTCGATCACCCGGGCGATGCGGAACGGCGCGAGGCTGGCGCCGCGATCGGCGATGCTTTCAACTTCCAGCCCGATGGCGGACAGGGTTTCGGCGATGGCATCGAGCGAGGCATCAGTGTCGAGATGCGTCTTCAGCCAGGAGAGGGTGAATTTCATCGTGCGTCCCTTCGTGCAGGGTCACCGGCGCCAGTGGCGAGGTGCCGTAATGCGCGAGCCAGCGCACATCGCTCTCGTAAAAGGTGCGAAGATCGGGAATGCCATGCTTGAGCATGGTGATGCGCTCGACCCCCATGCCGAAGGCGAAGCCCTGGAACGCGCGCGGGTCGAGCCCGCAATTCGCCAACACGTTGGGATGGATCATCCCGGCGCCGAGGATTTCCAGCCAGTCGCTGCCGGCGCCGATTTCGCCGGATTTGCGGTCCCAGGCGATATCGACCTCCATCGAGGGTTCGGTGAAGGGGAAATAGCTTGACCGGAAGCGGGCCTTGAGGTCCGGCCGTTCGAAGAAGGCGCGCAGGAAGTCGATCAGGCAGCCCTTGAGATGGGCGAGGGTGATTCCGCGGTCGATCACAAGGCCCTCGCATTGGTGGAACATCGGGCTGTGCGTCGCGTCATGGTCCGAACGATAGGTGCGGCCCGGCACGATGACGCGGATCGGCGGCGCTTCCGCGAGCATGGTGCGGATCTGCAGCGGCGAGGTGTGGGTGCGCAGCACGACCGGGCGGCTGCCGGCCGCGGCGTCGAGATAGAACGTGTCCATCATCGCCCGCGCCGGGTGGTGCGAGGGGATGTTGAGCGCGCCGAAATTGTGCCAGTCATCCTCGATATCCGGCCCTTCCTTCACGCCGAACCCCATGGCGCCGAACAGGGCGGTGAGTTCTTCCATGGTGCGCGAGATCGGGTGGATCGTGCCCGCACGGTCGGGACGGCCGGGCAGCGTGACGTCGATTCGCTCGGCGGCGAGGCGTGTTGCGAGGGCCTCGGCCTCGAGCACCGCGCGGCGCGCCTCGATCGCGGCTGAAATCGCCGTTTTCAGCGCGTTCACCTCGGCGCCGACGCGCTTGCGCTCATCTGGCGTCAGGCTGCCGAGTGTCTTGAGCAGCGCGGTGACCTGGCCGGTCTTGCCCAGCAGGGCGATGCGGACGGCGTCGAGCGCAGCGAGATCGCCTGCGGCGGCGATGGCTGAGCGGGCCTGGGAGTCGATGGTCGGCAGATCGTCGGACATGGCCGGCAGGGAGCGTGAAGCGGGCGAAATGTCAAGCAAACGGGGCGATCGGAACCCGGTTGTCGATAAAAAAACCTCCGGAACATGTCCGGAGGTTTTGAGCGTCTGGATCAAAAGCTTGTGTCAAAAAGTACGTCGTATTCGAACCTGGCTTCACAAACCCGAGCCACGCGGTCGTCGGTAGGGGCAAGATTATTCCTTGCGATGACTTGCCTGGTTTTCTAATCCAGGCATCCAAAAAAACCCAAAGCCGAGACGGTGGATCGCCGTAATTTTTTGTCTTCACGGTGAGTATAATATGAAATCGTTACAATCTACAAACTATAAGTAGTATATGAGGCATCACGTGTATTAATAATAATAATTTTTCCTTAAAAAGATATATTGTCTCAGATTTTGAAAAATGAGCGTGACCGTTAGTACCGATCACGCTCGAAGGAGGGCTGGCATATGACCAGCCATCAGGGAGGAAACGGAGACCAGCGGCCTCGTTTTTCGTGTTTAAAGCAGGAAAGTTAAGAATAAGTTGCAAAACGGAAACGGCCGGGAAGGCGGCGCTCCAAAAGCTGCATTCAGGCGGTAATGTGTCAAAAAAGTCGCGTTGCTGGCGAATGACACGCCAATAAGCGCGAGCGGCCTCGTGATGCCAAAAGTCCGCTTGAATGGTCGGCACAATCCGAATAGATGAAGTAACGCGTTCTGGTCAGGCCGATACATCGGTCCGGCCGGGTTCGTCGTTTGCTCAGACTGTTTATCGAACGCCGCCCGCCAACCCGGCGAGGCCAGTCGGTGGGTATCTGGGCAATACGTCTGGCTAAAAGTTCAGGCTAACGGTTTCAACGCATCGGCATGGCGCCGGTGCGTCACAATACAGGCACCCAACATCGGGACGGTAAACATGAATATCAAAGCTCTGGGCGCGCTTGCGGCTGTTGCCCTGCTTGCGGCGTGCTCCAACGCCCCCAAGACCCAGTCCATGGCAACCGGCTCTGGCACGACCGCCGCGCAGTCCGGTCCCGCGCCGGGCAGCGAGCAGCAGCTTGTTGCCGACGTCGGCGATCGTGCCTTCTTCGGCTTCAACAAGTCCAACCTGACCGGCGCCGACAAGTCGACGCTCGACCGTCAGGCCAGCTGGCTTGCGAAGTATCCGAATGTCGACGTTCTGATCGCCGGCAACGCCGACCCGCGCGGCACGGAAGCCTACAACCTGGCCCTCGGCGCCCGCCGCGCCCACGCCGCCCGCAATTACCTGGTTGCCAAGGGCGTTGCGGCGTCCCGCATCCGCACGATCTCCTATGGCAAGTCGTGCCTGGTCTCGCCGGGTAACACCGAGCAGGACTACGCGCAGGACCGCGTGGCGATCACCTCGGTGCAGGGCTTCAACCCGCAGCATTGCCACTGAGAATGCCGTTCGGGGGATTTCCCCTGACAGCATGACGTGACCGATCGGCGGCTCGATCAACCCGAGCCGCCGATTTGCTTTCTGCCGGCCCGCGCTTCAACGACGCGGTCGTTCGCACTACATTGGGTCGGGGGCGCAATCCGGCGCGTCTCGCCGAACGAGGAAACCGATGCGCAGTTCCATGTTGAAATCCCTGACATCCGCCAGCATTGCCGTGCTGATCCTCATGCCTGCCGTGGTTCGGGCGCAGATGATCTCGAGCCGGGAAGGAATTGCCCTCGAAAACCAGATCCTCGAACTCAAGCACCAGCTTGCGCAGATGCAGCAGGGCGGCAGCAATGGCGGCTCCGTTCTGGGGTCCGCCGCGCCGCCGGCGCAGACCAGCCAGTCCGCGCGCCAGGGCAGTTCGGGGGGACTCGTCGCCTCGTTGCTTGAGCAGGTCGATACGCTGCACAACCAGGTCCAGGACCTGAGGGGGCGTGTCGATACGCTGGAACACGAGGTCGCCACGCAGCACGACGAAATCAACCAGCAAATCGGCAATCTGAAATTCCAGCTCGACCAGGCGGGGAAACCCGGCGCGACGCCGCCGGCCGCCAATACGTCGCCCGCTCCGGGTGCTACGGGGACGCTCGGCACGCTGCCGGCCGGGAAAACATCCGCGCGGCCGCAAAATCCGCAGTCGCAACCCCAGCCGCGGGCCACGGCCTCGCTCGCCGCCGCGCGCACGGCTCTCGCCCGGCATGACTACAAGGCCGCCGAGGAGGATGCTCGCGCGGTGATCGCGAAGCAGGGCAAACGCGCCGGCAAGGGCGAGGCTTCGATGATCGTCGCCGAATCGCTCTACCACCAGGGCAAGCATCAGGAGGCCGCGATCGCGTTCGACGATGCCTACAACGCCGATCGCGCCGGTCCGCATGCGCCCTATGCCCTGCTTGGACTGGCCAATTCCCTGTCCGCGATCCACCAGAACCAGGAAGCGTGTGACACGCTCGACTCCCTGAACAGCCAGTTCTCCTCGCCCTCGCCGGCGCTGAAGGCACAGATTGGCGCGGCGCGCCGGCGCGCCGCCTGCCGCTGAAGTCCGCGTTCGCGCCCAGCCTGCCCGCTCGGTTCGAGCGGGCCATGGCCCGGTTCGGCCCTTTCGGCCCCGCGCCATGCCTCGCCGCGGGTGTTTCCGGAGGGGCTGACAGCACGGCCCTCGTTCTTCTCGCCGCATCCTGGGCCCGCCAGCGTGGCGGAGAATGCATCGCGCTCATCGTCGATCATGGTCTCCGCCCCGAATCCGGCCGGGAAGCCGCCGAAACCGCCCAACGGCTTGCAGGGCTCGCCGTGCGCAGCCGCGTCCTGCGTCTGCGCCTGTCGCCGGGTGCCGCCTTGCAGGCCCGCGCGCGCGAAGCGCGTCACGCCGCGCTGGCCGGTGCGGCGCGCGAGGCTGGAATCGTTCATCTCCTCCTTGGTCATCATGCGGGCGATCAGGACGAGTTGCGGGTCATGCGCGCCCGCCGCGGCGTTCGCGGTCTCGCGGGGATGGCGGGCGTCTCGCCGCGCGACACGGTGATGATCCTGCGGCCCCTGCTCGGGATTCCGTCCCCGATGCTCCGCGATTTCCTGGTGGAGCAGGGCGTCGCCTGGGTGGAGGACCCTTCGAATCTCGACCCGCGCTTCGAACGGGTCCGGGTCCGGCGCGCCGGCGCATCGCAACCGCCCGGCGATGTCGGGACAGCGGCGGATGACCGCGCGGCGGCGGACCGCATCGCCGCCGCCGATCTGGCGTGCCACGTCACGCTTCGTCCGGAAGGATGGGCGATCATCCGCGGGGATGCGCTCCCGCCCGATGCGCTCGCCGCCCTGTTGCGGGTCGTCGCCGGACAGATCTACCCGCCGGCCCGCGCCGCGATCGGCCGGCTGGCGGGAGGATTGCGCCCCGCAACGCTCGGTGGCGTGCGGATTCTGCCCGCAGGGCGCCACGGTCCTGGCTGGATGCTCGTGCGCGAGGCCGCCGCTTGCGCACGCCCGATCCCGCGGTCGAGGGCGCGCTCTGGGATGGGCGCTTCCGTATCCGCCATGCGCCGCCAGGCGCGCGGACCCTCGGCGCCCTTGGCCCAAGCCCGGTCGACAGGCGTGCCGCCGCCCGCCTTCCCGCCGCCCTGCGCCAGACCCTGCCGGCCTTTTTCGGCGATCAGGGTGTGCTTGCGGTTCCGCATCTCGGAATTGGGCCTGCCTGCGCGGTCGCGTTCGTGCCTCCCGGCCCGGCTGCCCCGGCGCCATTCGAGCCAGCGTCCGGCGGCGGACAGATCTGCGCGTCCCGTTCACCAGAAGGATAGGAAAACGGCGTATCATCCCCACTCTCTATAGGGATTGGCGAACCGACCGGAGCCGTGCCAAGATGAGGCAAGACGCGGTTCGGCGGAATTTCTCGGCCGGTTTCCGCCGGCCCCCTCGGTTTTAGCCTTCCGGGGTGAACAGGACTGGATGAAGCTTGATGAACAATCTGGGGCGCAACCTGCTGGTCTGGGTGATCATAGCACTCTTCTTTGTGTTATTGTTCAACATGTTCCAGCCCACCACCACGGACACCAGCCACGGCACGCAAGTCGCCTATTCGACCTTCGTGTCCGAGGTCAACGCGGGCAAGGTGGATCATGTCACGATCCGCGGGCATGACATCACGGGCGCCCTCAAATCGGGCTCCACGTTCGAGACCTATGCGCCGGACGATCCGGGCCTGGTCAACACGCTGATCTCGAAGAAGGTCAGCGTCGTCGCCAAGCCGCTCAACCCGCCGGAAAACCCGCTGCTTCACTATCTCGTGTCTTGGGCGCCGATGATCCTGCTGGTGGGCGTGTGGATCTATTTCATGCGCCAGATGCAGGGCGGCGGCGGCCGGGCCATGGGCTTCGGCAAGTCCCGCGCGCGCCTGCTGACCGAGAAACAGGGCAGGGTGACATTCGAGGATGTCGCCGGCATCGAGGAAGCCAAGGGCGAGTTGCAGGAGATCGTTGACTTCCTGCGCGATCCGCAGAAATTCCAGCGACTGGGTGGCAAGATCCCGAAAGGCGTCCTGCTGGTCGGCCCGCCAGGCACCGGCAAGACGCTGCTTGCCCGCGCCATCGCCGGCGAGGCCAACGTGCCCTTCTTCACCATCTCGGGCTCCGATTTCGTTGAAATGTTCGTCGGTGTCGGCGCCAGCCGCGTGCGCGACATGTTCGAGCAGGGCAAGAAGAACGCGCCGTGCATCATCTTCATCGACGAGATCGACGCGGTCGGCCGCCATCGCGGCGCCGGGCTTGGCGGCGGCAACGACGAGCGTGAGCAGACGCTGAACCAGATGCTCGTCGAGATGGACGGGTTCGAGAGCAACGAGGGCGTCATCCTCATCGCCGCCACCAACCGCCCCGACGTGCTCGACCCCGCGCTGCTGCGCCCCGGCCGGTTCGACCGCCAGGTGGTGGTGCCGAACCCGGACGTGAACGGCCGCGAGCGCATCCTCAAGGTCCATATGCGCAAGGTGCCGCTGGCCGCCGATGTCGATCCCAAGGTGATCGCCCGCGGCACGCCCGGCTTCTCGGGGGCCGATCTCGCCAACCTGGTCAACGAGGCCGCCCTTCTCGCCGCCCGCATGGGCAAGCGCGTCGTCGCCATGGCCGAATTCGAATACGCCAAGGACAAGGTCATGATGGGCGCCGAGCGGCGCTCGATGGTGATGAGCGAGGACGAGAAGAAGATGACGGCCTATCACGAGGCCGGCCATGCGCTCTGCTCGATCTCGCAGAAGCACTGCGACCCCGTTCACAAGGCCACGATCATTCCCCGCGGCCGCGCGCTCGGCATGGTGATGAGCCTGCCGGAAGGCGACCGCTATTCGATGAGCAAGGCCAAGCTGCTCTCCGAACTGGTCAAGGCGATGGGCGGGCGCGCCGCCGAGGAGATCATCTTCGGGGCCGAGAACGTCTCCAACGGTGCGTCGGGCGACATCAAGCAGGCGACCGACATCACCCGCCGGATGATCACCGAATGGGGCATGAGCGACAAGCTCGGCATGATCGCCTATGGCGACAACGGGCAGGAACTCTTCCTCGGCCACTCGGTGACGCAGCACAAGAACGTCTCCGAGGCGACCGCGCAGGAGATCGACCGCGAAATCAAGTCCGTGATCGATCACGCCTATTCCGAGGCCCGTCGGATCCTGACCGAGCGGCTCGACGAGCTGCACCGCCTGGCCAAGGGGCTGCTGGAATACGAAACGCTCACCGGCGATGAAATCCAGACCGTCCTGCGCGGCGAGCCGGTGGTTCGCCAGGTCGTTGACGAGCCGGCGCCCGACAGTCGCCGCGCCTCGGTGCCGATGGCGCAGAAACCGGAAGTGCCGAAATCCGGCGGGCTCGGGCCGCTGCCCGCGCCGGGCTGAACGGCCCGGTCATTCTGGCCGGACTGACGGAAAGGGCCGGGGGCGATCGCCTCCGGCTTTTTTCATGGCTCGCCACCGCCCATATCCGGCGCTGAACCTATTGCGAACGGGAGCACGAACATGAGTCTGAAGATTGGCGTTATCGGTCTTGGCCGGATGGGTGCCGCGATGGCGGCGCGGCTGATCGAGCGCGGCCATCAGGTCTGCGGCTGGAACCGGACCCTGGCGCGGGCCGCGGCGGTCGAGGGGCTCGCGGTCAAGTCATCGCCGGCCGAGGTGGCGGCCGCGGCCGATTACGTCATTGTGATGCTGCTCGACGAGGCGGCTGCCCGCGCGGTCTATCATGGCGAGGGAGGTCTGCTCGGCGCCACTCTCCGCCAGGCCCTCGTGATCGACATGAGCACGCTGAAGCCCGCCGACATGCAGGCCAACGCCGAAGCGGTGACCGCGCAGGGCGGGCGGTTCGTGGCCTGCCCGGTGGGCGGCACGGTCGGCCCGGCGCGGTCGGGCAAGCTGCTCGGCCTTGCCGGCGGCGATGACGCGACGATCGCCGCCGCGACGCCGGTGCTCGACGAGCTGTGCGACCGGCTGGAGCGCTTCGAGACGCCGCAGGCCGCTTCGGCGATGAAGCTCGCGGTCAACCTGCCGCTGCTGGCCGCGTTCCAGGCGCTGGGCGAGGCCGCGCTGATCACCCGCGATTACGGGATCACGCCGGAACGGCTGCTCGGCATCATCGGCAAGAGCTCCGGCGGCGCGCCCGCCCTCGCCATCCGCAGCGCCGCGATCATTACCGAGATGGGCGGCACGCGGAGCGATTCGGTGGGCTTCTCGATCGAGGCGGTCGAGAAGGATCTCCGCCTGATGGACGAGGCGGGCGAGGGAGCCGGCTTCAACCTCAAGCTGGTCGAAGCCGTCCGCCGCACCGCGCATGACGCCGTGCGCGAAGGCTGGGGCGATCGCGATCTCGCGGCGCTGGCCGCCTTCAACCTGCGCGCCTGAAGCTCAGCCGCCGCGCTTCTTCGCCCGCAACGCCGCCATGGCCTCGATGAAGGCCCGGTCGCGATGCGCGGCGTCGAGCCCGGCGGCGAACGCCTCGCCATCCAGCCTGCCGGATGCGAGCCCGGCGATCGCCGCCTTCATGCCCCGCACGGCGAGGGGCGCGTTGGCTTCCAGCCGGGCGGCGAGGGCATCGACCGTGGCGTCGAGATCGTCGGCGCTGGCAAGCGCGGTCAGGTAGCCGATCCGCAGCAGCGTGTCCGCGTCGATCGTCCGCGCCGCGACGAAGAGCAGGCGCGTGGCGTCCGGCCCGATGCGCTCCACCGCGCGGGCGAGCCCCGAGCGATAGTAATGCAGGCCGATCCGCGCCGCCGGCATCAGCAGTTCCATGCCCGCCACGCCGATGCGGAAATCGCAGGCGAGCGCGAGATCGACCGCGCCGCCATACAGATTGCCGTGCAGCCGCGCGATCACCGGCTGGGGCAGGGCGGCGAGCGCCGTGCCCACGCGGCCGATGCCGCCCGGCCCGTCCTCGGCGTCCCCGGTCTCCCCGCGCGAGAGGGCATCGAGATCGAAGCCGGCGCTGAACACCTTCCCGGCGGCCTCGAACACGACGACGCGGATCGTTTCGTCCGCCGCGATCGTGGCGCAGTGGCCGAGCAGGGCGGCAAGATCATCCGCGCCGAGCCGGTTGCGCAGGGAAGGGCGGTTGAGACGCAGCCGGGCGATGCCGCCGCGGCGTTCGAGAATCGGGGGCGTTTCGGTCATGCGGGTCTCCTCACGCCCCCGCAGTAGCGGAGCGGCGGCAATTGGACTATAAGGATGATATGCGCCGCTGGCGCATCTTCAGCCGGGGGATCGTCCTCCGGTCGTGATCGGAACGGATCAGATCGTTCGGTTGCGCGCAACGCCGGGGTCTCTTCGGCGTTTCCGGCCACATGGCCCGTGGCTGTGACGAGACATCGCCCACAGCCCGACCCATGCCGCCCGAGACGCCGCGTCCCGCACCGCGCCACCGATGGTGTGACCGTACCGGTCCTGTTGTTGCAAGGACCGAATGATGTTTGACAAGTATTTCCGCAAGGAACTCGACTGGGGCGGGCGCAAGCTCATCCTCGAAACCGGCAAGGTTGCCCGCCAGGCCGACGGCGCCGTCGTCGCCTCCTATGGCGACACCGTGGTGCTCGCCACCGTGGTTGGCGCCCGCACGGTGAAGCCGGGGCAGGATTTCTTCCCGCTCACCGTGAACTACCAGGAGAAATTCTATGCCGCCGGCCGCATTCCCGGCGGCTTCTTCAAGCGCGAAGGCCGCCCGACCGAGCGCGAGACCCTGACCTCCCGCCTGATCGACCGGCCGATCCGCCCGCTCTTCCCGCACGGGTTCCGCAACGAGGTGCAGGTCATCGTCAACGTGCTCAGCCACGACCTCGAGAACGAGCCGGACATCGTCTCGCTCGTCGCCTCTTCGGCCGCGCTGACCCTTTCCGGCATTCCGTTCTTCGGCCCGGTCGGCGCCGCCCGCATCGGCTATATCGACGGTGAATACATCCTCAACCCGACCTCGGCGCAGATCGCCGAAAGCCGGCTCGACCTCGTGCTCGCCGGCACGGAAGAGGGCGTGCTGATGGTCGAGTCCGAGGCGCACGAGCTGTCGGAAGAAACCATGCTCGGCGCCGTCACCTTCGGCCATGCCGCGTTCCAGCCGGTGATCCAGGCGATCATCGAGCTTGCCGAACACGCCGCCAAGGACCCCTGGCCGCTGGTCGAGGAAAGCGACGAGGAAAAGGCGCTTGCCGCCCGCGTCGACGAACTCGCCCGCGAGGGGCTGCGCGCCGCCTATGCCGAGCGCGAGAAGACCGCCCGCCACGAAAAGATCGGCGCGGTGAAGGCCCAGGTGCTCGAGACGCTCGCCGCCGAGGAACGCCCGGTCGACAAGGCCAAGGGCATGTTCAAGGAGCTTGAGGCGGATATCGTCCGCAACGCGATCCTCGACAACGGCATCCGCATCGACGGGCGCGACACCCGCACCGTCCGCCCGATCCTCGCCGAGGTCGGCGTGCTGCCGCGCACCCACGGCTCCGCCCTGTTCACCCGCGGCGAAACCCAGGCCCTCGTGGTCGCGACCCTCGGCACCGCGCAGGACGAGCAGATCGTCGATGCGATCGAGGGCGAATACCGCGAGCGCTTCCTGCTGCACTACAATTTCCCGCCCTTCTCGGTGGGCGAGACCGGCCGCGTCGGCAGCCCTGGCCGCCGCGAAGTGGGCCACGGCAAGCTCGCCTGGCGCGCCATTCACCCGCTGCTGCCGGGCAAGGACAAGTTCCCCTACACCCTGCGCGTCGTCTCCGAGATCACCGAGAGCAACGGCTCCTCCTCGATGGCGACGGTGTGCGGCACCTCGCTCGCGCTGATGGATGCCGGCGTGCCGCTGCCGCGCCCGGTGGCCGGCATCGCCATGGGCCTGATCAAGGAGGACAAGGGCTTCGCCGTGCTCTCCGACATCCTCGGCGATGAAGACCATCTCGGCGACATGGACTTCAAGGTGGCCGGCACCGAGGCGGGCGTGACCAGCCTGCAGATGGACATCAAGATCACCTCGATCACGCCCGAGATCATGAAGATCGCGCTGGATCAGGCGAAGGATGGGCGCCTGCACATCCTCGGCGAGATGTCCAAGGCGCTGACCGGCGCGCGCGAGGGCGTCTCCGCCAACGCGCCGCGCATCACCGTGATCAACGTGCCGAAGGACAAGATCCGCGACGTGATCGGCACCGGCGGCAAGGTGATCCGCGAGATCGTCGAGTATTCCGGCTGCAAGATCGACATCGAGGACGATGGCACGATCAAGATCGCGGCAACCTCCGACGAACAGGCGCAGAAGGCGATCGACCGTATCCGCTCGCTGACCTCCGAACCGGAAGTCGGCCAGATCTACACCGGCAAGGTCGTGAAGATCGCCGATTTCGGCGCCTTCGTGAACTTCTTCGGCGCGCGAGACGGCCTGGTCCACATCAGCGAACTGGCGCAGGGCCGCGTCGCCCGCACCGGCGATGTGGTGAAGGTCGGCGATGCCGTGAAGGTGAAGATGATCGGGCTCGACGATCGCGGCAAGGTGAAGCTGTCGATGCGGGTGGTCGATCAGGCGACCGGCGCCGACATCACCGACCAGGTCGGCGGCAAGGGCGGCCGGCGCGAAGACGCCGCCGAGTAACGAGCGCGCAATACAAGGTCAGGTGGAAACACCTGACTGGATGCGCGTTCCAGACAGAAACGGCCCCCGTGCGCTGCGCGGGGGCCGTTTTCCATGTCGGCCGGATGTCAGAACCGGATCGTGCGCGGCCGCGCTGCCGCGAGGCCGAAGCCGAGCGTCGGCGCCTGCAAGATCACCAGGAACGCGACCGATGGCCACCAATGGCCGCTCAGCGTGTGGATCACCCCGAGCCCGAGCGGCCCCGCGATCGACACCGCATAGCCGACCATCTGCGAGAACGCCGACAGCGCCATGGCCTCGCCCGGGCCGCCGGTGCGCAGCACCATCAGCGTCAGCGCCAGCGGAAAACAGGCGCCCTGGCCGATGCCGATGAACACGACCCACACCCAGGGCGCCGCGGCCGGCACCAGCATCAGCCCGACATACCCGACGCTGACGATCGCGAGCAGGCTGGCGAGCAACAGCCGCTGGTCGCGGCTTCTCGTGGCGAGGCCCGGCGTGACAAGTGCGGCCGGAATCGCGACGAGCGTGGTCGTCGACAGCATGATCCCAGCCATGGTCGGGTTGATGCCGTGGGCATGCAGGATCGCCGGCAGCCATGACAGGATCGAGTAGAAGCCGAGCGATTGCAGGCCCATGAACATCGTCACCGCCCAGGCCAGCGGGCTGCGCGCCAGCTTGCGGAATGCGCCGGTCGTCGGCGTGTGGCTCAGCCGATGGGCGCCATGGGCAAGCTGCGGCAGCCAGATCAACGCCGCGACGATCGCCGGCACCGCCCACAGCCCCAGCGCGCCGCGCCAGGCGAACGGGTTGGCATTGGCCACCGGCACGCTGATCGCCGCCGCCACCGAGGCGATTGTCGTCATCACCGTGGTGTAGCAGCCGGTCACGAGGCCGACGCGGGTTGGAAAATCGCGCTTGACCAGCCCCGGCAGCAGCACGTTGCCCATCGCGATCGCCGCCCCGCCCATCACCGTGCCGGCGAACAGCGCGGCAACCCCGCCGAGCACGCGGACCAGCAGGCCGGCGGCGAGCAGCACCAGCACCGTCATCATCGCCGCTTCCAGCCCCACCCGCCGTTGCAGCACGATGCTGACAGGGGCGAGGGCCGCGAAGCAGACGACGGGGATGGTGGCCAGCGCGGTCAGCCCCAGCGGGCCGAGGCCGAGCGCCGCGCCGATCGGGGTCAGCAGCGGCGAGACCGAGGCCAGCGCCGCGCGCATGTTCATGGCGATGAGCAGGATTCCGGCGAACAGCAGGAGAGTTCGCAAGGGGCTTTCGGCGGCGGCGGCCGCTGTCGTCGTTTTCGTGTCAGGGGTCATGGGTGCGTTGCGGCGCCGGGCCGCAGCCTTTCAGGCGGCTGGCAAAAGACGTTTGACCAGCGCCGATATCCGGTGCCGGCGCATCTCGTAGCGCGCCTTGGCATCGGTGGTCATGTAGTTCATCTGCACCGTGTAGCGCTTGCCGACATAGGTGCGGTGGCCATGCCAGGTGGTCGGGCCGTTCGGGAACACCAGCAGCGTGCCATCGACCGGCGGCACCTCGACCGCGTAATTCTCCAGATCGTCCGGCCCACGCAGCAGCCGCAGGCAACCATCCTGCCGCGCCCAGGCCTCGCTGGCCGGGTTGAGATAGAGCAGGATGGTGACCCGCTTGGCGAGCGAATCGCAATGGATCTTGCCGTCCCGCGCATCGGTGCGGCCGCGCAGCGTCAGCATCACCGGCGCGCCGTCGAGGTCGAGGCCGAACTTCCCGGCGATGATTCGCCGCATCTGCTCGCCCTTCATGTCGTCCATCAGCCGCGCGGCGTTGGTCCCGAGCCGGACCGACTCGATCGGGAAACTGCCCCGCGCGCCGAGCGGCGGCAGATCGGCGACGACGCCGGCGAGCCGCTCGGGTCGAACGAAACCTCGCATTACCAGATGCGGAAAGGGATCGGCGGAGATCTCGGTCGCGGCGAGGCCTTCGAAATCGACGACGGGGCTGGCGGTCATGATGGCGTTCCGTTTAACAAGCGGCGGGGCAGGGCGCCCCGCTCAACGATAACTTACAGGGTCTGGATCGAAAGAAAACCATGCAGCGTGGCATATCGGATGTGGGAATGCTGGCCGGAAGGCTGGCGATCGCTTTACTCTTCGTGCAGGCGGGCTGGAGCAAGCTCGTGCACTGGCCCGGAATTGTGCATCTGCTCACCCATCTCGATGCCCCGGCGCCGACCCTGGGCGGCGTGATCGCCGTGGTCTGCGAACTTGGCGCCGGCGGCCTGGTCATGCTGGGCCTGCGGACCCGGCAGGCCGCCATCGTGCTGATCCTGTTCACGATCGCCGCGAACTGGCTGGCGCATCGCTTCTGGCTGATGCACGGCCGCGCCGCGGCGGCGGCGGAAATCCAGTTCTTCCTCGATCTGGCGATTTGCGGCGGTCTGCTGCTGCTGGCCTCCGCCGGCCCGGGGCGTTATTCGCTTGATCGTCGCTGAAACGGAAAAAGGCGCGTGCCCATATAGGCCGCGCCCTGTCCCGTCAGGAAAGCCGATCGCGTGGAGCGATCAGAACCCTTCGCGTTCGATCCGCTTGCGCTCCATCTTGCGGGCGCGGCGAACGGCTTCCGCCGCCTCGCGGGCGCGGCGTTCGGAGGGCTTTTCGTAGTGCCGGCGCAACTTCATTTCGCGGAACACGCCTTCACGCTGAAGCTTCTTCTTGAGCGCCTTCAGCGCCTGATCGACATTGTTGTCACGAACGAGAACTTGCACTTGGCCAGAGACTCCATAACGGTTGAAAGGCTTGCAGAGTAACGCAAAGAAGCCGCGCCAATCCGGACGCAGCCTTACGCAGTGCCGGGACGACCCCGTCATCGGGTCGCCCTTATAGCAAGATTCCAGGCTTTGCCAACCGTCTTGTTGAGGCTGTACGGCGTAATCCGCCTTTGCGATTCGGCGGATCTGCGCCATGTGTCGGTCATGGCGATTCTCAAACTTGCCCGGCTGGGGCATCCCGTGCTGCTCGAAAAGGCCGCCCCGGTGGCGGACCCGGCCGCGCCGGAAATCGCCCGCCTGCTGCGCGACATGGCCGAAACGCTGGAGGATGCCGGAGGTGTCGGCCTGGCGGCGCCGCAGGTGCATGTGCCGCTGCGGGTGTTCATTTACCGTGTGCCGGAAAGCCGGGCCGGCGGTGGCGCGCACGATACGCCGCGCGGCCTGTCCGCCGTGATCAATCCCGAACTCGTGCTGCATCCCGGCGATCCGGTCGAGAATTGGGAGGGCTGCCTGTCGATCCCGGGCATGAGCGCGCTGGTGCCCCGCGCCGAGGCGCTGACCCTGCGCGGGATCGATGCGACCGGGGCGCCCTTCAGCCGCGAGGCCACCGGGTTTCACGCCCGGGTCATCCAGCACGAGGCCGATCACCTCGACGGTATTCTCTACCCGCAGCGGCTGCGCGATCCGCGGCTGATGGGATTCAACGAGGAAGTGGCGCGGTTCCGCGACGAGATCGTGCGCAGCGCAGGAGAGGTGGAATGAACGAAACGGCGATGACCGGCGCGGACGAGGTCCGCGCGGATGACGATGCACTGCTCCGCGCCCTGATCGAGGAGGTGCCCTTCGATGGCTGGACGCGCACCGCCCTGCGGCGGGCGCTGGCGCGCCTTGGCCGCGACCCGGCGGAGGCGGAGTTGCTGTTCGAGGGCGGCGCTCCGGCGATGATCGAGGCCTGGGCCGCCCTGGCCGACCGCGAGATGGAGGCGGCCGCCGGCACGATCGACGAGCCCCGGCTCTCCGCGCGGGTGCGTGCCGTCATCCTCCTTCGGCTCGACCGTGCGGCGCCGCATCGCGAGGCGATCCGCCGCGCCCTCGCCATCCTCGCCCTGCCGCGCAACGCCGCGCTCGCGGCGCGGATCACCGGCCGCACGGTGGATGCGATCTGGCACGCGGCCGGCGACCGCTCGGCCGATTTCTCCTGGTATACGAAGCGGGCCATCCTCGCCGCGGTCTATTCGACGACGCTGCTCTACTGGCTGCGCGACACCTCGGAAACGGGCGAGGACACCAGGGCGTTCCTCGACCGGCGGCTGGCCAGTGTTGCGCTGATCACCCGCGCCCGCAAGCGCGTCGAGCAGCGGCTCGCCGGGCTGCGGCGCGGCCCTATGCGCTAGTGTCCCGAATCTGAAATCCATCGGATTTCAGATTCGGGACACTGAGGCCCATCGCCGTCCGCATGAAGCGGCGCTTGAGCCGGGGCATCCGGTTCACCGCGGCGAGCCCGATATCGCGCGCGAGGCGCACCGGCGGCAGGTCGGTCGAGAACAGCCGGTCGAGCCCGTCGGTCGCGGCGAGCATCGCGATGTTGGCCGGCCGGCGGATGCGCTGGTAGCGGGCGAGCAGATCCGGGCTGCCCGGATCGGCCGCGCCCTCGATCAGCGCGGCCAGCGCGATGCCGTCCTGCAATCCGAGATTGAGCCCCTGGCCGGCGATCGGGTGAACGCCGTGCGCGGAATCGCCGACGAGAACCAGCCGCGTCGCGTGATAGCGGTGCGCGTGCAGGGCGGAGAGCGGATAGGTCCAGCGCCGCCCCACCAGCCGGATGCGGCCGAGATGCGCGCCCAGCCGCCGCACCACCTCGATGGTGAAGCGCGGATCGTCCATCGCCGCGAGGCGCGCGGCATTGGCGTGGCTCTCGGTGAAGACGATGGCGGACAGATGGGCGCCGTCGGCATCGCTCATCGGCAGTTGCGCGAAGGGGCCGCCCGGCAGGAAATGCTCCAGCGCCACGTTGTGGTGCGGCCGCTCGTGTTCCACGGCGCAGACCACGGCGCTCTGGCGATAGGGGTAGCGGGTGACGGCGATGCCCGCCTCGGCGCGTAGCGCGCTGCCCCTGCCATCGGCGGCGACCACGAGGCTTGCCCGATAGACCGGCCCGCCCGCGATCGCGACGGTGGCGCCGTCGGCATCGCGGGTCACGCGCGCGGTCGCCGGCGCATGAAGAATGACCGGCGATTCCGCGAGGGCGCGGTTGATCGCCATCCGCAGCGAGCGGGCCTCGACAATCCAGCCGAACGGTTCCTCGCCGACATCTCGATGGTCGAAATCGAGAAACAGCGGCGAGGGCGGGCGACCCGGCTTGCCATCCGATACGCGGATGCGCTCGATCGGACAGGGCGGAAACGGCAGCCGCTCCCACAGCCCGGCACGCTCCAGCAGGTCGCGGGACCCGTAGGCGATGGCATAGGCGCGGCCGTCGAAATCCGGATGTTCCATCGGCGGCAGCGCCGCCCGGTCCACCAGAACGACCCGCTGCCCCGCCGCGGCCAGGCGCAGGGCGAGCGCCGCCCCGACCGGTCCCGCGCCGATGATCGCAACATCCGCTGTCTGCTCCGCCATGCCTCGCCTCCGCTGGAGCATCATCTGATCGGATGGAGTCATCTGATCGGATAAGGATGCTGCCATTATCAATAACATGGAGCACTACATCCGATCCGGATGGTTCGGAAAGTGCTCTGATGCCTCAGATGTCGCATCTGCGGCAGATCCTGCAAGCCGCTGGCGCGCTCATCTGCCCGGCGCCACGCCGATCTGGGCAAATCCGATAAATGACCGAAAAATATGCAGAATATGACTATAAAAACAACAATATTTACCTGGATTCCGGCTTGTGCCCAACAAACAAACTTGAGCGTGTCTGGCACGATCTCTGCATAAGGAGGCGTATGGTTAAACGTATCGCAGAGCAGGAAGGATAACGGCGGATGAAAAGACGATTGCTCATCGGGAGCATGGCGGCTGCCCTGGGGGTCATGGGCTGGAATGCTGTGGCCTTCGCGGACACGGCGCCGAAGCTCGACTCGGGCGATACAGCCTGGATGCTCACCTCCTCGGTCCTGGTGCTGATGATGACCGTGCCGGGTCTGGCGCTCTATTATGGCGGCCTGCTGCGCCGGAAGAACATCCTGGCCATGCTGATGCAGTGCTTTTTCGCCACAGCGCTCATCTCGGTGCTGTGGGTGGTGATCGGCTACTCGCTGGCCTTCACCAAAGGCACGCCGTTCATCGGCGGCCTGTCCAGGGTCATGCTGATGGGCGATGGCACCGGCACGCTCTCCGGCACCATCCCGGAAACCGTATTCTGCATGTTCCAGTGCACCTTCGCGATCATCACGCCGGTGCTGATCCTCGGCGGCCCCGCCGACCGGCTCAAATTCTCCTCGGCCATGGTCTTTCTCGGCATCTGGCTGATCGCGGTCTACGCCCCGATCGCGCACATGGTCTGGGGTCCGGGCGGCTTCCTCGGCAGCCAGGGCGTGCTCGATTTCGCCGGCGGCACCGTGGTGCACATCAACTCCGCGGTCGCGGGTCTCGTGGCCGCCCTCATGGTCGGCAAGCGCACCGGCTATGGCACCACCAACATGGCGCCCGCCGATCTCGGCTACACGCTGGTCGGCGCGTCCCTGCTCTGGGTCGGCTGGTTCGGGTTCAACGCGGGCTCGGCCCTCACGTCGGGCGGCCAGGCCGGGTATGCGATGATCAACACCCACCTCGCCACCGCCGCCTCGGTCCTTTCATGGACGGTCGTGGAGTGGATGACGAAGGGCAAGCCCAGCCTGCTTGGCGCCGTGTCCGGCGCGGTCGCGGGTCTCGTCGCCATCACCCCGGCCTGCGGCTTCGTGCCGGTCGGCGGCGCGCTGGTCATCGGGCTTGTCGCTGGCGTCGTCTGCTTCTGGGGCGTCACCGGGTTCAAGGGCATGTTCGGATATGACGACGCGCTCGATGTCTGGGGCGTGCACGGGCTCGGCGGCATTGCCGGCGCGCTGCTCACCGGCGTCTTCGCGGTCAAGTCGATCGGCGGCACCAACGGCCTGCTCGCCGGCAACCCGCACCAGATGGTCCTCCAGGCCGAGGGAATCCTCGTCACCCTGCTCTATAGCGGCGTCGTCTCCTTCATCATCCTCAAGATCATCGACCTGACCATGGGATTGCGGGTCTCGGCCGAGGCCGAACGCGAAGGGCTCGACATCTCCGAGCACGGCGAAGTTCTGCAGCACGGCTACTGAATTTAATACAAAAAATTGTCCAGCCGACGGGCCGGAGGGAAACCTCCGGCCATTTTCTTTGTCAGATCAGTGTGATTCGGGTTATAGTTCAACCTCCGCCGTATTGCCGGAGTCAGGCACCCGAATGTCCGCGACCACCGAAACCCGCCAATTTCTCTCGCCCGCCCTGAAAGCGCGCTTTGCCCGGCATCTCGCCGAGATCGCAGCACTCTGCGCCGGTCTCGCCGGCCTGACGGTTCTGGTGTCGCTCGCCTCCTATCATCCCGGCGACCCCTCCTTCGACACCGCCTCCTCTCTGCCGCCGCAGAACCTTGCCGGCCGGTTCGGCGCGATCCTCGCCGACCTGCTGCTGCAAGGCTTCGGCATCGCCGGCGCCCTGCCGGCGCTGGTGCTGCTCGCCTGGGGGTTCGCGCTGGTCAATCGCGGCGAGATCACCCGCTGGCGGCTACGCGCCCTGTCCACCCTGTTCGCGATGCCGGCCCTGGCCTGCACGCTGGGCGTCCTGCAATCTTTCGACGCCGGCTTCGCGCCCGGCTGGCCGGCCGCATCCGGCCCCGGCGGCGCCGTCGGCACGCTGCTCGGCTTCTATGGCGCCGATGTCGCCCACTCGGCGCTCGGCATGGTCGGCCGCGCCGCCTTGCTGGGCCTGTCCGCCCTGCTGGGCACGGGGTTTACCGTCTTCGCCTTTGGCCTGACATCCGGCGAGTGGCGCCTTGCCGGGCGCCGCGCCGCCGCCGCCGCGGCCGTCTCCGCGCGGCATGGCCGCCGCGCCGTCCGGGCCGCCGGCAGCACGTCCATATGGCTCAAGGAAATCGTCGCCTCCCAGCCGATGTCCGAAACCACGGCGGCGGACGATCGGGCCTCGCTCGTCATCCCCCGCGGCCCGGCCGATGCCGATGATCCCGCCGCGTCCTACCACGATGATCCCGGCGCGGCGCCTAGCCCACGTGCCGCACCCTTCACCGAAACGGAGGGCCGCGCCCCGCCCTCGCGGCTGACCCGCGCCGCGCCGCCGCGCAAGGCCCCGCCGCGTCAGGAACGGCTGCCCCTGCCGGACAATCTCTGGCGCCTCCCGCCCCTCGAACTGCTCAAGCAGGCGCCCTCGCGCCAGTCATCCGGCGGCCCCAATGCCGAGGCGCTGCAAGCCAATGCACGGCTGCTCGAAACCGTTCTCGGCGATTACGGCGTGCAGGGCCGCATCGTTGAAATCCGCCCCGGCCCGGTCGTCACCCTCTACGAGCTTGAGCCCGCCCCCGGAATCCGCTCCGCCCGCGTCATCGGTCTCGCGGATGACATCGCCCGCAGCCTCTCCGTCCTCGCCGTCCGCATCGCCACCGTGCAGGGCCGCAACGTCATCGGCATCGAGGTGCCGAATGCGAAGCGGGAAACCGTGTTCCTCTCCGAGCTTCTCGAATCGGCGGACTGGAACGCCACCACCGGCCGCCTCGGCCTCGCCCTCGGCAAGGATATCGGCGGCAAGCCCGTCATCGCCGATCTCGCGCGCATGCCGCATCTGCTGATCGCCGGCACCACCGGCTCCGGCAAGTCGGTCGGCGTCAACGCGATGATCCTGAGCCTGCTCTACCGCCTGTCGCCCGAAGAATGCCGCCTGATCCTCATCGACCCGAAAATGCTCGAACTCTCCGTCTACGAGGGCATTCCGCACCTGCTCGCCCCCGTCGTCACCGAGCCGGCCAAGGCCGTCGCCGCCCTCAAATGGGTCGTGCGCGAAATGGAGCGCCGCTACCGCGCGATGAGCGGCCTCTCGGTGCGCAACATCGCCGGCTATAACGACCGGGTGAACGAAGCCCTCGCCCGCGGCGAGGTCGTCACCCGCCGCGTGCAGACCGGCTTCGATTCCGAAACCGGCAAGCCGATCTTCGAGGACCAGCCCCTCGCCCTCGAACCCCTGCCGCTCATCGTCGTCGTCATCGACGAGATGGCCGACCTCATGATGGTCGCCGGCAAGGAAATCGAGGCCGCCGTGCAGCGCCTCGCGCAAATGGCCCGCGCCGCCGGCATCCACGTCATCATGGCCACCCAGCGCCCCTCGGTCGACGTCATCACCGGCACGATCAAGGCGAACTTCCCCACCCGCATCTCCTTCCAGGTGATCTCCAAATTCGATAGCCGCACCATCCTCGGCGAGCAGGGCGCCGAGCAGCTCCTCGGCATGGGCGACATGCTCTACATGGCCGGCGGCGGCCGCATCACCCGCGTCCACGGCCCCTTCGTCTCCGACCGCGAGGTCGAGGATGTCGTCGCCTACCTGCGCGAACAGGGCGAGCCCGACTACGTCGAGGCCGTGACCGAGGCGGTGGAGGACGATGCACCCTCGATGCCCGGCCTCGCCGCGGCCGAGGGCGGCGAGGGCGGGCTCTACCAGCAGGCCGTCGCCCTCGTCGCGCGCGAGGGCAAGGCCAGCACCTCCTTCATCCAGCGCCACCTGCAAATCGGCTACAACCGCGCCGCCAAGCTCATCGAGCAGATGGAAAAGGACGGCGTCGTCGGCCCCGCCAACCATGTCGGCAAGCGCGAGGTGCTGATTGCCGGCGAGCGCGACTGAGCCGCCCCCCCCGGCGCTGATCGTCCACAACGCCGCGGATATCGCCCGCGCGCTCGCCCCCGCCCGCCCGGTCACGCTGCTCTCGCCCCCCGGCTTCGCCCTCTATGCCGGCTGCCTCTGGTGGCAGAGCCTGCTGGCCGCCGCATGCTTCGACGGACCCGCTCTGCTCGACTGCGCCGACGCCCCCGCCCGCGCCCTCGAAGCGCTCCGGCTCGGCCTGCGCGGCGTCATCCTCGATCCCGCCGCGCCCGCCTTCCCCCGCATCGCCACCCTCGCCGATGAATTCGGCGCAACCTTGCTCGCAGCACCGCCGCCAGCGCTCGATCTCGCGGGCGAAATCGCCCCCGCCACCCTCGCCGCATGGCTGGACGCCGCGAAAAATCCGGCTTAACGGCATCCCGCTTGCCATCTTTCAGCCTGAATACATTCAAAGGGAGATCCCAATGCGCGTCACTCAACGGGTCAGGAAGATCCTGAGCTGGTACGAAAGCGACAATCCCGGCACCAAGGCCAACCTCGCCCGCATCCTCATGCAGGGCAAGCTCGGCGGCACCGGCAAGATGGTCATCCTGCCGGTCGATCAGGGCTTCGAACACGGCCCCGCGCGCAGCTTCGCCAGCAATCCGGCCGCCTACGACCCGCACTACCATTTCCAGCTCGCCCTCGATGCCGGCCTGTCCGCCTACGCCGCCCCGCTCGGCATGATCGAGGCGGGCGCCGACGCCTTCGCCGGCAGCATCCCCACCATTCTCAAACTCAACTCCTCCAACTCGCTGGCCACCGAAAAGGACCAGGCCGTCACCGGCTCGATCTCCGACGCCCTGCGCCTCGGCTGCGCCGCCATCGGCTTCACCATCTATCCCGGCAGCGAACACCAGTTCGCGATGATGGAGGAATTCCGCGAACTCGCCGAAGAAGCCAAATCCGCCGGCCTCGCCGTCGTGCTGTGGTCCTACCCCCGCGGCCCGATGCTCGACAAGAAAGCCGAAACCGCCATCGACATCTGCGCCTACGCTGCCCACATGGCGGCACTCCTCGGCGCCCACATCATCAAGGTGAAGCCGCCCACCGAGCATATCGGCCTCGATGCCGCGCGGAAGGCCTACGAAAAGGTCGATGTCTCGACGATGGCCAAACGCATCAAACACGTCGTGCAGTCCTGCTTCAACGGCCGCCGCCTCGTCGTCTTCTCCGGCGGCGAAGCCACCGATTCGGCCAGCCTGCTCGACACCGTCCGCGCCCTCAGCGACGGCGGCGCCTCCGGCTCGATCATCGGCCGCAACGCCTTCACCCGCCCGCGGGACGAGGCGCTGGCCCTGCTCTCGCAAATCGTCGGCATCTACCAGGGCAAGGCTTGACCGCGCTCTACCTCATCACGCCGCCACGCATCGGCCCCGATTTCGCCGATGCGCTGGCGGCGGCGCTGGATGCTGGGCCGGTCGCCTGCGTCCAGCTCCGCCTCAAGAACGCACCGCCAGACGAGCTGCGCCGCGCCATCGATGCCCTGCGCCCCATCGCACAGTCCCGCGGCGTCGCCTTCCTGCTGAACGACGACCCCCGCCTCGCGCTCGAAACCGGGTGCGACGGCGCCCATCTCGGCCAGGACGACCTCGCCGCCCACGGCGGCCTCCCCCACATCCGCCGCCTGCTCGATGGAATGAGCCTCGGCATCACCTGCCACGATAGCCGGCACCTCGCCATGGAAGCCGCGGAACACGGCGCGGACTACGTCGCCTTCGGCGCCTTCTTCCCCACCACGACCAAAACGCCGAAAACCCGCGCCGACATCGAACTGCTGCGCTGGTGGTCAGACCTGATGGAAATCCCCTCGGTCGCCATCGGCGGCATCACCCAAGACAATTTTTCGCTCCTGACCGAAGCGGGCGCCGACTTCATTGCGGTGATCGGCGCTGTATGGAATCATCCCGACGGCCCAGCCGCAGGTGTGCGGGGGTTTCTCGAACGAATTCACACTTAGCTGAACATGAAAATATTTTACAAAAAGGAGAAAATAATTTTACTTCGAATTTAAAAAAAATATGGAAAAATCAAAAATATTGGCGTTAAAAATATACCATTCAAAAATTCGAATTTAAAATAGTTATTTAGGTAGCGGCACCCGATCTGCATAGTACGATTTTTATCATTAGATGATGATTTAATTTAAATAATGGGGAAAAACATGAATAATGAACAGAAGTATTTATCTGTAAGTCCAGACGTACATATTGGTCTTGATGGATGGCTATTTCTTATTGGGGGTAGTAATGACGTATTAAATTTTTACACAGATCCTTCATTTTTTTCTGATAGTGACGCAGAAAATTGGATCAAACTTCTTGGAAAGCGAAATCAGATACTTTCCCAACTTGGGATCATATATCGTCATGTTGTGGCCCCAGAAAAATTATCTGTGTTTCCAGAATTTTTCGGAAAATCTCTTCCGCACCATGAAAGTGCTCCTGCGAATAAAATAGTAAAAAAATTAGAAGGGAGACAAGATTCGGAGATTTTTATAAATCCAACATATTTACTTAAAGCCGGCAACGGAGCGCTCCCATCATACTTCAAAACTGATACACATTGGACGGCATGGGGGGCTTATCTTGTCTTCATGCAGATATGTTGGTCATTGAATATCAAAGTAAATTTTGCCTTGAGGGAGACCTCGTTCTCACGATGGAATCAAACATTTGATCTTGGGTCTAAAATAACACCAAACATAACTGAAAATCAAATCTATTTCCCAATGTCAAAGAATGTTTCTAGAATATATGCCAATGAGATTGTTCTTGCGCGAGAGGCAGATATTCCGCACAGAGTTCCGCCAAGCCATCATGGAACGCATACTATTTTCAAAAATGAAAATGCAGAGTTAGACAAAACTATAATCATATTCGGAGACTCGTTTTCGGGATACGGCGAGTCAATGTTAACATCAATGTTCGTTGAAACATTTAAAAACGTACATTTCTTGTGGACTGAAAATATTGATTATGATTATGTAAAACGAAATAAGCCGGACATTGTCATATCGGAGCTGGCGGAACGTTTTATGGGGCGCTTGCCAACGGACAATACAAGTTTCAATGATTTGGTAGAAAGAAGAATGAATGAATTTTTAACGAAAAACGCGGAGGAGGCTACTTCTGTCGATTCAACTCAGTTCGAAATTTCTAAAAATGAAATTGGTGTTAATGTGGAAAATAACGGCACAACGAATTCTGTTATAGATTCACTAAAATCTTATAAATCAGACCAGGAGATACTTTCTATAGATTTTACGATTTATGGTAATGGAGATTCGTTTGAAACGGAGTCGATTGATCAACCAGAAGAAACTCACCGATGGTGTCTTAATGATAGTTCAAGAATAAAAATTTTAAACGCTCCACAGGAAATATTAGGTGGAGTTTTCTTGTTCGAGTTTGATTTTGCATTGTTTAATCCAATTACGGAATTAGGTGGTCAATATCTAAGAATCGTCTTTAATGAATATGTTGTATTCGGACAGAAAATCTATTCTGACGGAAAGATATCATGTCTGGTAAATATGCCGCCCTTGCAAAATAACAATGTCTTCGAAATAAATTTGTTTCATCCAGATCACCGTATGCCAAGCGAATTTTTAAATGTGGATGACCAGAGGCAATTATCGATTGCTCTTAAAAGAATGTCATTCATAAAGCTAATGGAGTTTTGATTATGACAAAAATATATGACTGATTTATTTTTTTCAATGAAATAGATATTCTAACTATAAGACTAAATGAATTATATGATGTTGTTGATTATTTTGTAGTATGTGAAGCAACTAAAACATTCCAGGGCGCTGATAAGCCACTTTATTTTAAAGAAAATATACAGTTATTCGAAAAATTTCTTCAAAAAATCATTCATGTAGTTGTTGACGATATGCCCGATGGCGACGCTTGGGCGAGAGAACATCATCAACGAAATTCATTACGCCGAGTCATACAGAATTGTGAGTCGAACGACTTTATTATTATATCTGACACAGATGAAATAATTCGACGAGAAACAATACAGGAACTAAGGCAAGATTTACCAAAATATGCAATGTTTGATATGCCAATGTTTCAGTATTTTCTAAATTTGCGCTCAGATGTGGCTGGATTGCGTACGCCGTTCGGATTTCAATATGATATGATTGACCAAATTGATGATTTCAATCAAGTCAGAAACGCTGAGAGCAGACATTTTTGCAAATTCGGCCGAGATGCAAAAATGTTCCATCAATCGGGATGGCATATGACCTACATCGGCGGCGTGTCGCGTATCAGATATAAGTTAAATTCCTACTCGCATACAGAGGAATGGGCTAGGTCTCTGCTGGAGCCAGATGGCTTAACTTTGCTAAAGCAATTTGTTATTGGCTATGGAGTGGGTAATGGTTGGCATCTTTCCCAATTTGTCGAAATCGACGAAACATTTCCGAAATTTGTACTGGAAAATAAATCCTACTTTATAGAAAAAGATATGATCCGTGATCCGTATATTGCTCTGAGGGAACTTCAGCGGCTTGCCAGATATCTTGATGATGAGAACAGGAATTTAAAAAAACAGATAGAACTCTTGCAATAGACAATGACTACAGCGCTATGATCAGGCCTCGCTATCTGGAGCGGGGGACGCACTCGTCAACAAAGTTACGCACAAACAATAAAGAGGGCATATTCCCACGGAAAATGACCAACGGGATTAAAATTTATAACAAGAGGCTTTGAGAATCTGGCTCCCGGAGTAGGACTCGAACCTACGACCGAGCGGTTAACAGCCGCTTGCTCTACCAACTGAGCTATCCGGGACCAGTGCGAAGCCTCATAGCGAAGGCCGCGGCGTATGGCAACAGGGAAGGTTCATATCCGCCTTGCAACGCCCGGTCTGGACGCCGCGACAGGAACGACATCTGCCCCAGGCCGGGAGATGGCGCGCAAGACAAGCGGGAAAATGGAATGGCCCTCCCCGGACTCGAACCGGGATGCCCGTAAGGGCGCGCGATTTTCGTACCACTTCGGCTTTCGCCGCCCCATCCGGGTTCGTGGTCTGGACTGTCCCTTCACCCTGTCACAAGCTCGCGCCGGTGATGTAGGTGCCGCCCGTCCAGTCTCTACACCTTCCCGTTTCCGGGCTTGGCTCGGGATTAGCAGTTAAGCCTTCCCCGACTTTGAGCGGTTCTACGCCGGGCATTTCCACCCGGGCACCCAATTTACGATGAGTCGCGTTCGTCTACCAATTCCGACAGAGGGCCGGTGCCCAACGATATATCCAATCCCGCCGTCCCTGCAAAGAGCCCCGCGCCCGCCTCAGCCGCCGCCCGCCTTCCGCCGCCGCTTGCGCGCCGGCACCCTGCCGCTGGCCCCTTCGCCCAGCGGAAACCGCGCCGGCGGAACCGGTCCCGCCGCCGCCACCGCCGCCGGGTCGATCACCCGCAAATCCCGATAGGCGCCGCCCTCGCGGCTGAAATGCGGGCTGTAGAACGGGTCCGCCGCCAGCTCCCGCCCCCAGCGCGACAGCATCGCCTCGTTCTCGAACATGAACCGCGCCACCTTCGAATCGTCGAAATCATCGCCCCGGCTCAGGCTCTCCCGATGCTCGCAAACGGCATCCGCCGCATAGATGATCCGATAGCCCGCCGCCCTGATCTTCATGCACAGATCGACATCGTTGAACGCAACCGTCAGCTCCGCCTCGTCGAACCCCCCGGCCGCCTCGAACGCCTCCCGCCGCACCAGCATGCAGGCCGCCGTCACCGCCGCAACCTCCCGCGTCGCGATCGCATGCGCGATATAGCCGGGAGTCTCCCCCGGCAGCCCGCGAAAGGCATGGTCCGCCACGCCCCCAACCCCCAGAACCACCCCGGCATGCTGCACCGTGCCGTTCGGATACAGCAGCTTGGCACCCACCGCCCCCACGCCCGGATCGGCCAGCGCCTCGTTCAGCATGGTCCGCAGCCAGCCCGGGTCGCGCACGAACACGTCGTTGTTCATGAACAGCAGGAACGGATGCCGCGCCGCCGCCGCCCCGAGATTGTTGATCCGCGAATAGTTGAACGGCTCGGCGATCCGCAGCACCCGCGTATCCGGCAGATTCCCCTGCTCGACGGCGAAGCGCTCCGCATCCGCCTCTTGCGACCAGTTGTCGAGCAGCAATGTTTCACATGAAACATTCTGCGTCACCTCGCGGAGCGCGCGCACGCATTGTTCCGTCATGCCGATATGATCGCGATACGGAATCAGGATCGACACGCCGGGATCGTCGTCGAGGGCGAAGCTCGTCCGGTAGCACGTCAGCGCGCCGCGCCGCGTGGTCTGCGCGGCAAGACCCCGGCGTTGCAGATGCGCCACGACCGCCCTGGCCCCCGCGCCCGCGGCGGCCGGCTTCGCCGCGCCCGAGCCGGCGGTGGAGCCCTGGGTGATGCGCCAATGATAAAGAATTTCCGGCACGTGATGAATCTCGTGCGCGCCAACCCGCTCGACCATCCGCAGCAGCAGGTCGTGGTCCTGCGCGCCGTCCAGAAGCGGGTCCAGCGGGCCGGCCTCGCGGATCAGCGCGGCATCGGCCACCACCAGATGGCAGATATAGTTGAGGTCGAGCAGCAGGCGGTAATTGAAATCCGGCTTGAAATTCGGCTCCGAAACCCGCCCGCGCCGGTCGATCTTGTCCTCGTCCGAATAAAGCAGGCGCGCCCCGGTCGCCGCCTGCGCCCGCATCATCGCATCGAGCGCGCAAGGCTCAAGCACGTCGTCATGGTCGAAAAACGCGATGAACGCGCCACGCGCCAGTTCGATCGCGCGATTGGTGGCGGCGGCGATGCCGCGATTGGCCGGCAGCCGCTCGACCCGGATGCGGGAGTCGCGCCTCGCGAGGTCGCGCAGCGAGCCCGTCAGCCCCGGATCGTCGCTGCCATCGTCGATCAGGATGAGTTCCCAGTTCCGGTAGCTCTGCGCCAGAACCGAGTCCACCGCGGCGATGAACGCGCCCTGCTCCGGCCGATACACCGGGCAGAGAACCGAGACCAGCGGCGCGTCCTCCCGCGTGCCGTAGCGCGCCGCGATGCGCGCCGGGGCCAGCTTCTGGCTCTCCGCGGCCCAGTCGCGATAGCTGGCGAGGGAGAACCTTTCGGCCGGCAGCACCGCCTTGAGATCCCGCCGCAGCCCATAGGCATAGCGCAGCAGGTCGTCCGCCTTTTCGATCAGCGCGTTGATGCGCGCGCGTTCCGACGTTCCCGGCACGCGGATCTCCACCGGGCTGCCCCGCAGCGCGATACGATCCGGCATCATGTGAAAATCGAACGTCACCGCGCCATGGGCGTGAAACGAAGCCGGCGGTGTCCAGGAAAACCCGCATGACGGATCGGCGCCGAGCGCCTCGGCCACGTCGGCGCGGAACTGGTCGGCCAGCAGTTCGGCAACCGGCTGGCCGCGCGTGGAGACGAGAATGCGCAGCCCGCCCGCCTTCAGCCCCGCCTGCTCGTCGACCCGCAACGCCCAGCCCTGCACCGCCCCGTCCACGAGACCATCGAGCACCCCTTCGACATGCACCCGCCGCGTCAGGCAGAAATGCAGCTCCGGCAAGGCAAAGCCGGCCCGGCTCGGCAGCGATACGGGCTGTCCATCCATCGTCGCGAGCGACAGCACATGCCGCAGACCGTCCTGGTGGATGTAGGGAATCGCGAAGTGAAATCCGACCCTTGTGTTCGGCAGATGCAGGCGGTGCAGATCCGGCCGGTCGAGGTCGCAGGTGATGACGTCGGCGATCTGGCCATCGATCATGACGCGGAGCGACAGCGGCCGCGACATGTCGGCGGGGTCGACGGCCCATCCGGCCAGCGAGGCCTCTTCGATCCGGTCGAGAAACCCGAGAATGGTGGAGCCGGTCTTCGCGCTGACGGGTGGTATGGCCCCGCTTCGCCCGGAATTCGCCGAAGGTTTTGCCATGAAATATTTCCTGTCAAATGGCCGCTGCGTGCCGCGTCGGTACGCTCAAATGCCAGAACCATATCGAATAATATTTAAGCATTGTTTACCGATGTCGGCCGGGGGCGGCAAGCAGGCGGCGAACCGGCGGCGGGCCGAGTTGCCAAGCCCGGCGCGATTGCCTATACCGCCCGCTTCCAGCGCGATCAGGTCGCGAGCCCGGGCCTTTTTGGCATGCCCGGCCGCACGCCGCGCCCCCGGCCAAAGCCGGGTATGGACGAGAAGGAGTATGAAATGCCGAAGATGAAGACCAAGTCGTCGGTCAAGAAGCGGTTCAAGATCACCGCGACCGGCAAGGTGATGGCGGGCCATGGCAACAAGCGCCACGGCCTGATCAATCGCTCCCAGAAAATGAAGCGCACCAATCGCGGCACGATGGCGCTGCCCGAGCAGGACGGCAAGACCGTCAAGCAGTGGGCCCCCTACGGTCTGGATTGAGGAGCGATAAAGCATGGCACGTGTCAAACGGGGTGTGACGACGCACGCCCGTCACAAGAAGGTCCTCAAGCAGTCCAAGGGGTTTGTCGGCCGCTCGTCGACCAATTACCGGATTGCGCTCGAACGTCTCGAAAAGGCGCTGCGCTACGCCTATCGCGACCGCCGGAACAAGAAGCGTGAATTCCGCGCGCTCTGGATCCAGCGCATCAACGCCGCCGTGCGCGAGCAGGGCATGACCTACAGCCAGTTCATCGCCGCGCTCAAGGCCGCGAATATCGAGCTGGACCGCAAGGTTCTCGCCGCGATGGCGTTCGACGACCCCGCCGGTTTCACCGCGATTGTCGAGGCGGCAAAGGCCGTCCGCGCCTGAATAATCAATCTGGTGCCGGTCCGTCGACGCGGGTCGGCACCAGATGCTGCATGAACAACGCCGCGCATGACGCCCAGTCATGCCGCTCGGCAAAGCGCCGGCAGTCTTCACGGTCGAGCTGAAGTGCTTTCAGCGCCGCCACCCCCAGATTGTCATCCAGAATGCCGACCTCCGGGGTCTCGCCGCCAATGATATCAGCCGGTCCGGGAACCGGGAACGCGGCAACCGGCGTTCCGCTCGCCAGCGCCTCCAGCACGACAAGGCCGAACGTGTCCGTCCGGCTCGGAAAGACGAAGACATCGGCGCTCGCGAACAGCGCGGCGAGATCCGGCCCCTGCCGCGTGCCGAGAAACACGGTGCGCGGTCCGGCGTAACGGCGCTCCAGCGCTGCGCGCGCCGGCCCGTCGCCGACCACGAGCCTGGTGCCCGGCAGGTCCAGATCGAGGAAGGCCGGCAGGTTTTTCTCCACCGCGAGCCGCCCCACCGACAGGAAGATGGGCCGCTCATACGGCAGATCGATCGCCCGCGACGGGTTGAACAGCTCGGCGTCCACCCCGCGTGACCAGAGTTTGGTATCGGCGAAGCCCCAGCGGCGCAGCTCGGCCGCGATCGAGGCGGTGGCGACCATGGTGCCCGCGCCGTGGCGATGGAACCGCCGCAGCCATGCGTGCGACAGGCTGACCGGCAGGCCGGTCCGCGCCGCGAGATATTCCGGGAACCGGGTGTGATAGGCCGTGGTGAAGCGCCATCCCCGGCGGCGCGCCAGCCGCAGCGCCGCAAGGCCGAGCGGCCCCTCGGTCGCGATATGCAGCGCATCGGGCGCGAACTCGTCGACCATTCTGCGCAGCCGCCGGCCCGGCGCGACCGAGAGCCGGATTTCGGCATAGAACGGGCAGGGCAGTGTCATGAACCGGTCGGGCCCGATCACCACGACCTGCTGACCGTCGCGCCGCAACTCGTCGGTCAGCATCGAGAGGGTGCGCACGACACCGTTCACCTGGGGGTGCCAGGCGTCGCTGACGATCATGATCCGGGCAGGCTCAGGCAGGAGCGACATCCATCGCGCCCGGCTGCACGACGGCGCCGCGGGGGGCAAGGAAGGACAGCCGGTTCAGGGCGGCCCAGTCGAGCAGTTCGAGCTGCCCGTCGTGATGTTCGACCAGCGCCGTGCAACTCTCCACCCAGTCGCCGTCGTTGATGTAGCGGATGCCGTTCACGTCCCGCATCTCGGGGTGGTGGATATGGCCGCAGACCACGCCATCGAACCCGCGCGCCGCCGCTTCCGCCGCGAGCGCGACCTCGAACCGGTCGATCGCCTTGACCGCCTCCTTCACCTGCCGCTTCAGATAGGCGGACAGCGACCAGTACGGATAGCCGAGCCGTGCTCTCGCGGCATTGAACCAGCGGTTCAGCACCAGCGCCGCGCCATAGGCCCAGTCGCCCAGCACCGCCAGCAGCCTCGCATAGCGCACCACGGAGTCGAACTGATCGCCATGGATGATCAGCAGCCGTTCCCCGGCCGCGGTGACGTGTTCGGCTTCGTCGGCAAACCGGATACCGGCGATTTCAAGGCTCAGATGAAGATAGCGCCGCACGGCTTCATCGTGGTTGCCGGGAACATAGGTGATCTTCGTGCCGGCGCGGGCGCTGCGGAGCAGTAGCGTGATGACATCGTCGTGGTGTTTGTCCCAATACCATCCGCGCCGCAGCCGCCAGCCATCGATGATGTCGCCGACGAGATAGATATGTTCGGCGCTAGTCCGGCGGAGGAAATCGGCGAGGAAATCAGCCCGGCAGCCGCGCGTGCCGAGATGGGTGTCCGAGATGAACACGCTGCGATAGCGTGTGATCGCGCCGGGAGCTGTCATGCCGCGCTCACTACGGCAGGGGAACGCGCCGCTCCTAATGAAACTCTGGTGACAGATCCTCGATCTTTACAGGATCATGACGATTTTCGTGCCTCTTGCGCCGCCGCCTCAGGCGCTGACCTGGCGCAGCCAGTCCTGCAAATTGTAATAATTGGAAACGCGGGCGATCTTGCCGGCGCGCACCTCGAAGAACGCGCCGGCCGGCAGGATGTAGCGCTGGCCGCACGCCTCCGGCAGGCCGGGGTCGGTTTGCAGATATTCGCCGTGGACGACGAATTCCGCGGCCGCCCGGCTGCCGTCCTGGTTAGCCATGATGACGATATCCGCGAGCCGCTCGCGATAGGACACGTTCATGTGGCCAAGAAACCTCGCAAAGGCCGGCCGCCCGGTTTCGCGCTCCCCCTGGTTGATGTCGTGCGCGACGTCGTCGGACAGCAGATCGAGCATCGCCTGCGGCTGCCCGTCGTTGAACGCCGCGTAATAGGCCGCGATCAGCGCGGTCGTCGTTTCGGCCGGTGTCATCTGCATGGTCCTTCATCCCCTTGCGCGCCCCGAACATTCCAGACTTCCCGGCCCGCTTCAAGATTCGGCCCCTTGCTGTCGTCCGGACAACGGCCTACCCTTTACGTCAACATATGGAGCGAACCATGAGCCAGCCCGAATCCCGCCAGTTCCGCCTGATCCGCCGCCCCGTCGGCCTGCCGAAGCGCGATGATTTCGAATATCGCGTCGAGCCGGCGCGCAAGCCCGACGAGGGCGAGATCATGGTCGGCGTCGAATACATCTCGCTCGACCCCGCGATGCGCGGCTGGATGAACGAGGGCAAGTCCTACATCAAGCCGGTCGGGCTCGGTGAGGTCATGCGCGCCGGCGCGGTCGGCACCATCATCGAGAGCCGCGCCGCGGGGTTTGCGGCCGGCGATGTCGTCACCGGCCCGTTCGGCGTGCAGAGCGTGGCGACGATCGCGGCGAAGGACTGCCTGAAGGTCGACCCGACCCTGGCGCCGAAGCCGCTGTTCATCTCCACCCTCGGGATGCCCGGCATGACCGCGTATTTCGGCCTGCTCGCGGTCGGCGAACCGAAGGCGGGGGAAACCGTGGTAGTGTCGGCCGCCGCCGGTGCCGTGGGCGCGCTGGTGGGGCAGATCGCGAAGATCCAGGGCTGCCGCGTGGTGGGCATTGCCGGGCGTGAAGACAAATGCCGCTACATCGTCGACGAACTCGGGTTCGACGCGGCGATCGACTACAAATCCGAGAGCGTTCCCGAAAGGCTGCGCGAAACCTGCCCCGACGGGATCGATGTCTATTTCGACAATGTCGGCGGGCAGATCCTCGATGACTGCCTGGCCCGCATCAACCTGCGCGCCCGCATCGTGATCTGCGGCGCGATCTCGCAATACAACAACACGACGCCGGTGCGCGGGCCGGCGAACTATCTTTCGCTTCTGGTCAATCGAGCGCGCATGCAGGGCATGATCGTTTTCGATTGGGCGGATCGCTACCCCGAAGGGATGCGGGCCATGGCGGGGTGGCTGCGGCAGGGAAAGCTGAAAAGCCGTGAAGATATCGTCGACGGTCTGGAAAATTTCCCGGAAACGCTTCTGAAACTTTTCTCCGGCGATAATTTCGGAAAACTCATAACGAAAGTGTGAAATCATATCCGGCGGCGTTCAGGCTCTTGCGTGAGCGCGGCCGATATGCCACGAGGCCGTCACAATTCAGTGACCGGCCATGGTGGGGCCGACGAGGGGAAAATGTCGTTTATCGTCAACTCGGCCCCCGCCTTCGTGGCGGCAGGGTGTCGGTCGATCCATGGCCGATAACATACTCGAGGCGCGCGGTCTGGCGAAGGGTTTTCGCGGCTTCATGGCTGTGCAGGACGTCGATCTGTCGATCGAGCGCGACAGCATTCATGCGCTGATCGGCCGAATGGCGCCGGCAAGACCACCTGCTTCAACCTGCTGACCAAGTTCCTGCAACCCAGCGCGGGCCAGATCATGTTCGAGGGTCGGGACATCACCGACCTGAAGCCGGCCGATGTCGCGCGTCGCGGCCTGGTGCGCAGCTTCCAGATTTCCGCGGTTTTCGGCCATATGAGCGCGCTTGAGAACGTGCGCGTCGCCCTGGCCCGCTCGCGTGGCGGCAATTTCGATTTCTGGCGCAGCGAACGCGCGCTTTCGGTGTTCAACGACCGGGCGCACGAACTGCTCTACGATGTCGGGCTTTCGGACAGTGTCGAGGTGCCGGCGGCGGAACTCTCCTATGGCCGCAAGCGCGCGCTGGAGATCGCGACCACGCTGGCGCTCGATCCGAAGCTGATGCTGCTCGACGAGCCGACGGCCGGCATGACCGAATCGGATGTTGCCCGGATCGTGGCACTCATCCGCCAGATCCGGAAGGGGCGCACGATCCTGATGGTGGAGCACAATCTCTCCGTCGTCTCCGGCCTGTCGGACCGGATCACCGTGCTCGCGCGCGGCCGCGTGCTGGCCGAGGGCGATTACGCCAGCGTGTCCACCAACGAGGCGGTCATCACCGCCTATCTCGGCTCGGAGCACGCCGATGCTTGAAATCGCCGATCTCAACGCGTGGTACGACGAGAGCCACGTTCTGCACGGCATGAAGTTCGAGGTGCGCGAGGGTGAGTGCGTCACCCTGCTCGGCCGCAACGGCGCCGGAAAATCGACCACGCTGAAGGCGATCATGGGGCTGGTTCCGAAGCGGACGGGCAGCATCCGCTTTCGCGGCGCCGAACTGATCGCAGCCCGCCCCGATACGATCGGCCGGGCCGGCATCGGCTTCTGTCCGGAAGATCGCGGCATCTTTGCCGGTCTGACGGTCGAGGAAAACCTCATGCTGCCGCCGGTTGTCGCCCCCGGCGGCATGAGCATCGCCGATATTCACGAGCTGTTTCCCAATCTGCGCGAGCGCGCGAAAAGTCCGGGGACGAAACTCTCCGGCGGCGAACAGCAGATGCTGGCCATCGCCCGCATCCTGCGCACGGGCGCGAAACTGCTGTTGCTCGACGAGCCGACCGAAGGGCTGGCGCCCGTCATCGTCCAGCAGATCGGCCACATGATCGCCGAGATCAAGCGCCGCGGCTTCACCGTGCTGCTGGTGGAGCAGAATTTCCGTTTTGCCGCCAAGCTTGCTGATCGGCACTACCTCGTCGAGCATGGACAGGTCGTCGACATGATCCCGGCCCATGAGCTCGCCGCCCGCGCCGAGTCGCTCAACCAGCGACTTGGCATCTGAACCTCAACGAAGGAAACATCCATGGACCTGAGCAGAAGAAACCTTCTCGGCGGCGCCGCCGCCGGTGTTGCCGCGGCCTCGCTGCCCGGCGCGCGGGCGCGCGCGGCCTCGGCGAAGAAGCTCAAGATCGCCGTGATCAGCGATTTCTCCGGCCCCTATCGCGACATTGGCGGCCCGACCTCGGTGGCGTGTGTCGAGCAGGCGATCGCGGATTTCGGCGCCAAGCAGAAGGGCTATGACGTCGAGGTGATCCGTGGCGACCACCAGGAGAACCCGGGTGTCGGCACCGCGCTGGCCGCCGCTTCTACGACCAGGGTGCGGATCTCGTGATCGACGTGCCGAACTCGGCCATCGGCATCGCCATCGAGGGCGTCGCGCACGACAAGAACCGCGCCTACATCAACACCAACTCCGCCTCTTCCGAGATCACCGGCAAGTTCTGCAACGCGCAGACCGTGCACTGGACCTACGACACTTACATGCTGTCGCACTCCACCGGCGGCGCCATCGTGAAGTCGGGCGGCAAGAAGTGGTTCTTCATCACGGCCGACTACGCGTTCGGCCATCTGCTGCACGAGCAGACCGCCGCGGTCGTCAAGCAGATGGGCGGTCAGGTTCTCGGCAACATCAATTATCCGTTCCCGACCACGACCGACTTCTCCTCCTACCTGATCCAGGCGCAGGCGTCCGGCGCCGACGTGCTCGGCCTCGCCAACGCGGGCAAGGACACGGTGAACTCGATCAAGCAGGCGCACCAGTTCGGCCTGAACAAGAAGATGCACATCGCCGGCCTGCTGATCTTCCTGAACGACGTGCATGGCATGGGCCTCGAGGTTGCGCAGGGCCTGACGCTCACCGAGAGCTTCTACTGGAACCTGAACGACCGCACCCGCGCCTTCATGAAGCGGGTGAAGCCGCGCACGCCGAACAACTATCCTTCGATGGGCCAGGCCGGCAGCTATTCCGGCACGCTGCACTTCCTCAAGGCCGTCGAGGCCATGAACAACATGAAGGATGTGAAGAACGGCGCCGCCGTCGTCGCGCAGATGAAGAAGATGCCGACCGACGACGATGCCTATGGCAAGGCCTATATCCGTGAGGATGGCCGCTTCATGTGCGATGCCTACCTGTTCCGCGTGAAGTCGCCTTCCGAGAGCAAGGAACCGTGGGACTACTACGAGCTCCTCGCCACGA